>JAGWZN010000099.1 GCA_018968785.1 Patescibacteria group bacterium | reverse complement strand
CTAGATGCGAGAACCACTGGCAATACTTCATGCATTCAGTATACGACGGATTGTATCCATTGAAAAGCCGCGCCGCTGGAGTAACGCGGCAATCCGCCGGCGCCGGGTATCGGCCGGTAGCCGTTCATAACCCCGCTGCCGGCGCTTCACTAACTCCCGCGCCAATTCAAGCTCCGACGGCTGTTCTTCTTCCGGATCGGCCGCCTCTTCTTTCCGCTCCCGCAACACCCCAGCAATAATCTCTTCCGCTACTCCTTTGCCGCGCAATTCATTCCGCAATACAAACTCGCCCCGAGGCGCCAGCCGGTCCCGGGTATGAACCCAGGCCAGAGCAAACTGCCGGTCATTAACCAGACCTTGCTTTTCTAATTGATCCAGAACCACCAACCGCGCGTCGCGCTCAAAACCGCGCCGCTCCATGGCCTGATCAAGTTCCCACCGGCTGCGTAGGCGCCTCTTCAACAGTGAAAGACAGTAGGAGAGGGGCGATGCCGGCATCAGCCCTTCTTTACTCCGACCTTTTCCTTTTCGCTAATCTCTTTCACTTCTTTCATTTCCTTCGCTTCGGGAGCGGCCGCCAGCTCCGGTTTGATTGGCAAGCCGGCTTTTTCCCGAATCCGTCGCTCAATCGTATCGGCGATTTTCGGGTTCGCCTTCAAATACTCGCGGGCGCCTTCCTTACCCTGACCCAGCTTCTCCTCATCCAGATAGTACCAGGCACCGGATTTACGGACAATGTCATGCTCCACCCCGATATCTAGCAGCGTCCCTTCCCGGGAAATTCCTTCACCGTACAGCAAGTCAAACGTGGCCGACCGGAACGGTGGCGCCACTTTATTCTTCACAATTTTGACATTCGTAGTGACGCCAACCACGGTATCGCCCTCTTTAATCTGTTCTTTGCGGCGGATATCCATCCGAACCGAAGCGTAAAACTTCAAGGCGTTACCGCCGGTGGTTGTCTCCGGATTACCGAACATGACCCCGATTTTCATCCGGATCTGGTTAATAAAAATAACGGTGGTTTTAGACTTGGAGATAGCGCCGGTCAGCTTCCGGAGCGCTTGCGACATCAACCGGGCCTGAACGCCGACCATCGCGTCGCCCATCTCCCCTTCAATTTCAGCGCGCGGTACCAGAGCCGCTACCGAGTCAATGACAATCACATCCACGGCGTTGGAGCGGACCAACGTTTCGGTAATTTCCAAGGCCTGCTCGCCGGCATCCGGCTGGGAGACCAGCAGATCATTAAGCTGGACGCCCAGCAATTTGGCGTATTCGGGATCAAACGCGTGTTCGGCATCGACAAAAGCCGCCAAACCGCCCCGTTTCTGCACCTGGCCGATGATATAGCTGGCCAGCGTGGTTTTGCCGGATGACTCCGGGCCGTAAATTTCAATCACCCGGCCGCGAGGAATACCGCCGCCCAGAGCGACATCCAGCGAGATAATGCCGGTCGGTATCATCTCCACCATGCCGACCTTGCCCTCGCCGCCCATGGTCATAATCGAACCCTTGCCGAACTGTTTCTCAATCGAAGCGATCGCCACCTCTAAAGCTGCCCGTTTGCCGGACAGTTCCGTTGTTTGAGCCATAAAATTCCTTCCTGTATTTATTGGTTTACTCTCGGCTTCTTGTCCCTCATTTTACCCAAAAAACGCCGCCGGTACAAGCGGAACCGTGGCGTTATTAATAGAACTATTTAATATCTGACGAGACGATTTGAGCAGTCTCTTTCTGTCCGTTCCAGGCTTTCACTTCATAGGTATTATACCCTTTGGTTGCCCGCATCGGCTGATTAAAACAACCGTCCTGGCCAACCTGGGCCGGCTGGCCGTTCACTTCAACCTGGGCACCGACTGCCGTACACCCTTGAATACTGACCGTCGAAGCGGCCTCGTCCGCCTTGGCAACCGCCACCCGCAGATACGGAGCGGAACCGAACGTATACACCTGCTTACCGATCACGCCACCAAAGCCGACCAGAACCATAACCCCGACCAAGATAGCAAAAAAGCGAGGAGTCAGGATAAAGCGCGGAAGGGTAAGCTTGTTTTTCGGCGCCAGCTCCACCGCGCCATCCTGGCAGTGTCGGGCGTACATATCCCTCTCCCGAAAGTACTGTTTCATGACCGGTTCGGCCGGTATTTGCAAAAACTGGAGATAGGTTTCCAAATAGCCGCGTCCGTACACCTCCGAGGGAATCTGCTCCCAGGAATCGCTCTCCAAAGCCAAAATAAACCTAGCGCGTATTTTCGTCGCTTCCTCAACCTGGCTAATAGAAATTTTTTTGCGGGTTCGGGCTTTCTTGAGCTGATCGCCAATGGAACGCTCAGTTCGGATTCGTCTGGTTCGAAAACCTGCTGCCACGGAACTCCTTATTTAAGTTGCGTTAGATAGCTTGCTATTAATACTACTCCTGCTCGGGGTACGCTTCAATCCCTTGCTCGTCATCATAGTCGTCCGATGGCGCCGCTCCGTACACTTCTCGCGGCTTGGAGCCTTTTGCCGGACCAACTAGCCCTTTGTCCTCCATCGCCTGGATCAGACGGGCCGCCCGGGCGTATCCGACGCTTAGCCGGGTCTGCAGCAAGGTGGATGACGCTTTCCCGGCCTGCTTCACCACCTCGTACGCTTCCTGGAACAGATCGTCATCAATATCACCGCTCTCGCCGCTGCCGCCCAATCGAGACTGTACCCGCGTCTCCAGAACGGCCGGATCATACCGGTCGCCCGGCTCCTGGATCTTAATATGAGCGATCACTGAGGCAATCTCTTTCTCCGAAGCGTAGACACCCTGGATTCGTTTCGGCTTGGTCACATCCGTGCTTAGGTACAGCATGTCGCCGTATCCGAGCAACTTTTCCGCGCCGGCCATATCGATAATCGTCCGGGAGTCAATCTGGCTGGCCACCGCGAACGCGATCCGGGTCGGTACATTGGCTTTGATCAGGCCGGTAATGACATCCACCGACGGCCGTTGGGTAGCCACAATCAGATGAATACCGACCGCTCGCGCCATCTGGGCCAACCGGACAATCGACGCTTCCACCTCCCGCGCCGCCACCATCATCAGATCAGCCAACTCGTCGATAATCACCACAATGTACGGCAGCTTTCCCTCGCCCAAGTCCGGTTCTTCGTTGTAGTAGTCGATATTCCGCTTACCACAGGCGGCAAACAGCTTGTACCGGCGCTCCATCTCCCGCACACAGTAATTCAGCGCGGCCACCGTATCTTTCGACTCGATAATAACCGGCGTCAGCAGATGAGGCAGACCGTTATAACCGGTCAGCTCCACCCGCTTCGGGTCAACGAGAATCATACGCAGCTCATCCGGCGAGTTATTAATGAGTAATGAAAGGATAATCGAATTGATACAGACCGACTTTCCGGAACCGGTTGCGCCGGCAATCAAAGCGTGCGGCATCTTGGCCAGATCGGCCACTGCCGCGTCCCCGGCCGCGTCCCGGCCAAGCGCCAGGCCGAGCTTCGAGCCAACCTGTTTGAAGCTCTTGGACTCTAGAATATCACGCAAGCCGACAATCGCCTTCTTCTCATTGGGAATCTCAATACCGACCAAACCTTTGCCCGGAATCGGCGCTTCCACCCGAAGCGATTGGGCGGCTAACGCCAGCGCCAGGTCATCCTGCCGGGCGGTAATCTGGTTTAATTTCACCCCTTCCGCCGGCTTTAAGGTGTACTGCGTAACGGTTGGGCCGACATTCACCTCCTGCATTGCTACCTCGATGCCAAACTCCCGCAGCGTTTTCTGGATCGTTTCCATCTTT
>JAGWZN010000098.1 GCA_018968785.1 Patescibacteria group bacterium | reverse complement strand
GCCATAGAGATTCTCCTTTTGTTAGGGGTAAGTACAACTCTATTGTACCTGCCCTTTTTCTATGGCCTTACACACTGAAATGGTACACTACCATCTGCCAGCAGCGTTAGCTGCCATGCAAGGCAATAAGTTTACTGTCCCCGCTCAGGTGGTACGTGAGACTAAGAATGAGGTAAGGGTGGTGGCTCGTAAAGACGGAGACCTCGTTACGGCCGATGCTTACTTTAAGGCTAAGAAAAGAAAGCTAGCTACCTCTATAGGTGGTGGGCCGGAGTTTTATACGTATGAATTCCTCAAAAAGTTAGGGGTAGGCAAAGACCAGGTAGAGATTGTTGCTATGAAGCCGGCTGATATGCCGGCTGCGCTTAGTAACGGCAGTGTAGACGCTATAGCTATCTTTGACCCTTTTGCTTTTATCGCTGAGAAGCAACTTGGTGGTAACTCAATAACTTTTACTGATTCAAGCGTTTATTCAGAAGTGTATGTAATTGAGGGAAGAGAATCTATAAAAAATGACACTGCTATTACGGATAAGTTGCTTAAGGGTTTGCTTGCCGCGGAGAAGTTTACTCAGACTAATCCTGATGATGCAAAACAAATAGTTGCTAATCGCACCAAATTAGACAAAGGAACGGTTAACGATATCTGGGGGAGCTATAATTTTCAGGTCGCTTTAACTCCACAACTTCTTGATTACTGGAACCGTGAGGCTGTATGGGCTAAGGATACGGGCAAGGTGAAGCCTGAAACGGCCCTTCCCGATTTTAATGAGTTAATTACTGCCGGTAGCCTTAAGCGTTTAAATCCTGAAGCGGTCGGGTTCTAGGTCTTTATGAAGCAAAAGGTATGGGCGGGCGCAGCTATTTTGTGGGTTCTCGCTGTATGGGAGACAATTTCTAAGGGAGGTATAATTAATCCTGCGCTCTTTCCACCTCCTTCTGAAGTGGCAAGTGCTTTATGGCAATTATTGCATGAAGGATTGCTAAATGATGTAGTGGTTAGTGTAAGTAGGATGGGTAGTGGCTTACTGCTTGGTTCGGTCCTGGGAATTTTAATAGGAATTCTTACCGGCAGGGTGCAATTTGTCAGGTTGACTCTTTTGCCGCTTTTGCAAATTCTTCGACCCCTACCACCCGTTGCTATTATTCCCTTAGTTATTGTTTGGTTCGGTATTGGTGACTCGGCTAAGATATTTTCCATTGCCTTTGCTGTATTCTTTCCGGTTTGGATTAATACCGATATAGGAGTTAACCAAGTTCCAAAGATGTATCTCTGGAGTGCAAGTCTTTTTGGGGCATCTTGGTGGAAAACGCTTAGAAGTGTGATATTTCCTGCCTCACTGCCCTACATAATTGCCGGAATCCGCAATGGTATAGCGATAGCTTTTGTAATGATATTCGTTTCTGAGTTAGCGGGAGCGTCGGAAGGGTTGGGCTACCGCATCTCAATAAGCAACCTCTCCTATAGGATAGACCAGATGATTGCTGCCTTATTGGTTTTGGCTGCTCTTGGTGCTTTGACAGACCAGCTTTTTGTAAGGATAATTCATAGGCTAAATCCTTGGTTAAGACTTACGTAATATGAGTAACGCTCTTTCGGTATTAGGTCTTAATGTGCAATACGGCTCTGACCTTATTCTCAAGAATCTTTCATTTCAGATAAAGAAAGGAGAAATTGTAGCAATAGTTGGAAAATCAGGTAGCGGTAAGACAACGCTTCTTCATGTTTTGGCTGGGCTAAAATCTTTCTCCGGCAAGGTCGAGCTGAAAGAAACTCCAGGCTTAGTCTTCCAGAAATACGCCATTTACCCTTGGCTAACAGTTGCTCAAAATATTGCCTTTGGGATGAAGGCTGGTGAAGACCCTGAGCAGTTTCTTCAGCTATCGGGCTTACATGAAATGCAGAACCGTTATCCTGCAGAACTAAGTGGGGGCCAGCGTCAAAGAGCCGCCTTAGCAATGGTATTAGCACATAATGCCAGCCTACTACTCATGGATGAGCCCTATGGGGCATTAGATGCTTACACAAAGTCCAAAATGCACGAGTGGTTGCTGGAAGTGCAGGAAAAGAGCGGTAAAACTATTCTTTTTGTTACTCACGATATTGAAGAAGCATTATTTCTGGCAGATAGAGTATTAGTCCTAGATGACGGGAGAATTATTGAGGAGTTTCTAGTTCCCTTTAAGCGACCCCGTCATAAAGATATAAAATTCAGTGCGGAGTTTGGTAATAGTAGAAAAAAATTATCCGAATTGTTGGTAGAATAATTGCCGTCAAGGATCGTTGATAAAGAAACTAGGTCTGTTCCAGGGGGCGGAGATCGGGGAGATGTACTTTTCTATTAAGCTGTGTAAATACAGCCCGAACGTTCTTCATCACAGGGGGGGGGCAAATAACAAGCTCAGCGTATACATGGTTCGTATAAAAAGGTACCATGAGAATACTCCTGTAAATAAAGATTTATGACTTATATGGGTGTTAGGCGTTTTGGCGGTAGCTCTAGCTCATATCTCGTTACTGCTTCCTCTTGAGGGAAAGCAGAGTAGTCAGGGAGTGGTTAGAGTGCTTACTATGGGGTGTATTGTTGTAGTGGCCGGTATGTTAATTTATCTTATTCTGTCGAACCATTCGACGGGAGATTTCTTTTTTAAATTGCTTGGAGCATTTGCTATTTTAGATGTACTCGGTACCGTTATTACGCCGCCGCTTTCGAAGATATTTCGTACAAATAAATAACTCTCTATATTGCCTGGATATCCGCAAATTTCTTCAAGTCCTTCTCGCTCTTTTTGAAGTTTTCAAAACTGAATTTATATATATTAATTTTGACAGGTTTACCTTTTACTCCATAATCGATCACCACATTTCCTTGCATATCAGAATCTACACTGGGCTCACGGACAAGCTCAATGCTGAGAACTTCACTTTCAGGGTCGTAGGAAATAGATGGACTCATAAATATTTCTTTATCTCTACCTTCCCTTCATCGTCATAACATATATGATCAGGATTGGCTAGGGCAAGTTCCAGTTCAGAAATGGAAATGACTCGTTCATTCATTCGTTCTTGAGCATGGCGAGTGAGGTGGTAGTGCATGCTGATAAGATGTTAACAATCAGAAGTTTATTTTAAAGCAAAATCCCTGTTGTAGCGCGGTTATCAATATTCATTTGATAAGTAGTTAACTTGCCACCAAGGTATTTTTCGATCAGTGTAGCAAACTCCTGTAGTGCTGATTCGATACGGGCCCGCTCTTCAGGCTGGAGACCCTCAATGACCAGGATAGCATCCCTGGTCTCCTCAGTTAACTTGGTTTTCTCTGCCTCCCGCCAATTCCAACGTCTGCAAATCACATCATGATCGTCGCGATAGATCGGTTCTCCGGAAAGGGGCGGATCATTTTCTTCCGAGCCAAGAGCAATAAAACGTTCATCGCCTTCCGCTTCTTTCAAAATTAAATTGCCTTCAATTTTGTTAATATCCTCCCCGCCGACAGGTAGAACATATTTCAATGAAATGTAGTTGTACAGGTCTACCAGTTTATTGATTTGCCATACGCCTTTCCCTTTTACCATTCTTTTCACCAGGGCTTCGATAGAAGCACAGTAATCGCGAGCCCCAAAAGAACGGTAGGCCTGACGCCAGGACTGAATGGTCGGGTCTTCTGAGATGGGCTTTCCGTCAAATCTTTTGATAGTTTCCGCTTCTACCTCTTGGAGGAGCCTGGTAACTTCGTCGTTTTTACCTGTATTATCTATTCCTTTGGCAACAATGACACCCAGAACAGTATTGGGGAATCTGTT
>JAGWZN010000097.1 GCA_018968785.1 Patescibacteria group bacterium | reverse complement strand
GGCCCAACCGCAGGGCTTAAGGTGGTAATCGGGCGGCTCTGGACAATATATATCTCGTTATTTTCCATAGCCCATTCGATATCGCAGGGAAAACCGTAGTGCCGCTCGATGTGGACGACCAGTTGAGCCAGCTCGATCACCTTCGCCTCCGGTAATTTCTGTGCCTCACGTTTTTGTTCCTCCACCTCCCGCCACTCGCTACCGCCGCCCTCAACCTTCACCAACATCCGCTCCTGATCGGCAATATAACGGTCGACGATAGACCAGTCCCGCTTATCAACTACGTAGTTATCGGGGGTGATAGAACCCGAAACAATCGCTTCACCCAGACCCCAGCCGGCCTCAATAATCAGTTGGTCGGGATCTTCAGTGACCGGATGCACTGAGAAAGCGATGCCGGAAATCTCGGAGTTGAGTTAACCGCTGAGGCAACTTCTGGTACAGTAGAGCCGTACCGAATCATTGATTGAGAACGAGTTGTAAGGTTTACCCGTTATGAATACCGCCGTCTATCGATACCTGTTTCGCACCTACGGACGGCATTTTGGATATCTCGTAGGTTTTGTGACGGAAATTATCCGCAGTCTGGCGATGCGGGTATGGGGGACCATTATTATGGCAAATGTGGTGGCCAATCTTGCCATCGGACAGATTGCCGCCGCTAAACAGAACTCGCTTCTCTTCCTGATTGTCTACGCTGCCGGAGCAGTCATTGGCAGCATTGGCGAACTGAGCACCTTTTGGACGGAAAATAGCGTATATGGACGCCTCTCGGTGGGGTACTTCCAGAAGTTGACCGGTAAGGATATGGGGTTTTACCGCGACCATCAGTCCGGATATCTGGTCAGTTTATTCCGTCAATACCTGGATAGCGCTATCGAACTGGCCCGGTTCCTCCGTTCTAAAGCGGTCCGTACCGTAATTACTCTCGGCGCCCCCACGGTCGTGCTCCTGGTACTGAAATGGCAGGTTGGATTGCTAGCCTTTGGTATTGTGGCGATTCAGATTTTGTATGTCATCTGGACCTCCTCCAAAGCCAACCAATACCGCGCCCTGTCGCATGAAGCGTATCGAAAGGGGACCGGCGAAGCTTCCGACGTTATTACCAATATCACCGCTTTTAAATCAAGCGGAGATGTACGGCAAACCTACGATCGCTTTGCCGGACTGGCCAAAGAAGAGACCGTCTCTTTCTGGTTACGACGGAAGACAGTCGTCCTGCTTGATTTGCCACGGGATCTCTTCACTGCGGCCGGGGTAACTGCCGCGTTCCTTATTACCCTTTCCACCTCTCACGGCGCCGGCGCGATCGGACTGCTGGTGCTTACCTTGACCTATATGTTTCAGATTATCCGCAGCGTGAGTGATCTTCCCGGGTTGATTATGGAACACGATGATCTGGTTACCAAAGTGTATCCTACCCTTTCTTATCTGACCGACGTGTATGAAACGATCCGCGATCCGGATAAACCGAAGCGTTGGGAGGTGAGTAACGGTTCTCTTACCTTTAGTCATCTGTACTTTAGCTATCCGGCCCATTCGGATAAGAGCCGTGAGGTACCGGTGTTTTCCGATCTGAATATCGAAATTCGCGGTGGCGAACGGGTAGGTATTGTCGGTCTGAGCGGAGCGGGTAAGAGTACGTTGGCTAGTTTGATTATGCGGTTCGATGAGGTGCAATCCGGTTCGATCGCTATTGATGGTACGGACATCCGGGAGATGCGCCAGACCGATCTGCACCAGGCGATAGCGTACGTTCCTCAGGAGCCGCTCCTGTTTCACCGGAGTATTCGGGAGAATATCGCGTATTTTAACCATGAGGCCACGGAAGAGGATATCGTCCGGGCGGCGAAGGCGGCCTACGCCCATGATTTTATTACGCGACTACCGGACGGATACGACTCTCTGGTTGGCGAACGGGGCGTGAAACTCTCCGGCGGCCAAAAACAACGGGTGGTGATCGCCCGCGCGATCCTGAAAAACGCCCGTATTATGATCTTTGATGAAGCGACCAGTGCTCTGGATACCGAGAGCGAGCGTATTATTCACACCGCCTTACCGGAAATTATCGGGAAACATACCGCTATTATTATTGCTCACCGTCTGAGCACGGTAGCCGGACTGGATCGGATTCTAGTCATGCACGATGGAAAAATTGTGGAAGAGGGGACACATGCGGAGCTGTTAGCGGCAGGCGGGCGGTACTGTTCGCTTTGGCAAAAACAGATCGGACCCGCGCCTATTTTATCTGAACATACACGTAATATATGATCAAACTGGTGGTATTTGACAGACGCTACGCCACGGATCGCCTAAAAGCGGCAAAACCGGATTTCCTAATCCACAACTTACTCCAGATTAAAGAGATTATTTCTCAGCTTGGTTAGCCTCAATACGATCGCGCACTAATCAAAACTCCACCAGCGCGGATGGATGACCCGCACTATCCCGTCCGCTTCCACTACTTCCACCCCTTCCGCCTCCAGCGCCTCCCGTTGCTGATTTTTGGAAATCCGAGGATTGATGATCGAGATAACGCCGTTCCGGTTGACCACGCGTTGCCATGGCACCGGGGTGTCTTGAGGAAGCTGCCGGAGGGCCCAACCGACAAGCCGGGCTCCCCGGTACAGTCCGGCCGCTTGGGCAACTTGACCGTAACTGGCCACGTATCCGGCCGGTATACGCGCGACTTGTTGATAAATCTTTTCGTACATTGGCCTACAAAGAGAGGGCGCTGTATCTTACAGCCGAGAGCCGCGTAAAAGCGTACGGTAAAGCTTACTATGACTGATCAAACAATTATATCACAGACGCAAGGCCTGGTTTTTCTATTAACAGTATTCATTCTTCTTTTTAGTTACGCCCCGTTTCGCCGAATTTTGATTGCTTTTCTGCAGGACCTGTTTAATAAAAAATAGGTAGCCCGATCCGCTCGTTTCCGCTACTATATATAAGGCTATTTTAATAGTTATTTAGTGCTGCGTGCTCATTTTCTTGATCATTCTGCTCATTGGGGTGATGTTTTTCGGATATATCTGGTGGATTGAGCCGGCCCAGGTTGATATTGAGGAAGCAGCCGTCTCCCTCCCTTCTCCTCATCTGCGCGACCCGGTTCGGTTCCTGTTCATGAGTGATATCCACGTCGGCCGGTTCACCTCGCTGCGCCAGTACCGTAATCTGTTCGGAAAGATCCGGAAACATCTTCACGATAATCCGCCGGTGGACGCCATTCTGCTGGGAGGCGATCTGATAGACTCCAATCCGGCTTATCTGCCTCAGTTGCAACAGGTGCTACGCGAGCTGGTTGAATGGAATCTGCCGGTGTACGCGGTGCTGGGCAACCACGATCACTACGCCTACCGACGCAAGGTAAAGCCGCTGGTGCGGGCAATGGAAGAGGCGGGGGTCACGGTATTGCGCAACCGGGCGGTACCGTTTTCAGCCGGGAAAAGCCGGGTACTGTTAATCGGCATGGAAGAGTTGCAATCAACCGACGACTATAACCGGTTTTTTGGGCATCTGCCGCTGGATGAATATGTTCGTCGGGCGCGGGCTCTTGATTGGTACCAACAATTTGATACGGTAGAGGTAGGCCTGCCCCGGGTGATGATCTGCCATAATCCGGATTCGATTTATCTTCCCGGAGAACCGCGGCCGGCAGTAGCGCTGGCCGGCCACACTCACGGCGGTCAAATGGCTTTTATGGATTGGTGGCGTAACTGGTTCTTTAAACCGTTAGTGCCATGCGGCAGCTTTCAGACCTGGGCTGGTCGGCGACTGATTGGCCAGACGACCCTTCTGGTCAGCCGGGGACTGGCCGGTGCCAGCTTTCCAATCCGTTTTCTTCGTAAACCTCATGTT
>JAGWZN010000096.1 GCA_018968785.1 Patescibacteria group bacterium | reverse complement strand
GTATCGGTATCATTGCCGGCGCCGGTTTGCACGGCCTGTTGGACCGGGCTGCCGTTTTTCAGGATTTCCACGTAACTGTTGCCGTTGCTATCGCTTTTTACCGCCGAGTTGGGGACCATCAGGACGTCCTGTTTGACCGCGGTGGTGATATCGGCCGAAACGCTCATACCCGGCCGAACCCGGCCATCTAAGCTGTCAAAGCTAATTGTGGCACCGTAGGTGACCACGCCGCTACTGACCGTGCCGACAGTATCGATCTTCACAACTTTACCGGTTAACGTCAGGCCGTCAATCGCGTCAAAGGTCATACTGACTTTCTGACCGGTCTGCACGTTGGGCGCGTCTACTTCGTTCACCTGGACGGACGCTTCCAGCGAGGAGAGATCATCAATGACGACCGGCGCGGTCGAGCCGGTTCCGCTGCCGCTGCCGCCGGCTCCGCCGCCGATCTGATCGCCGTTGCCGATACTTAAGGTGGTAATAGTGCCGTCAATCGGCGCGGCTACGGTCCGTTGATCGGCGTTGGCTTTCTGGTTATTGTAATCAGCCAGGGCGTTATCCACGTTTCTCTGGGCGATACTGACCGCCTGCTCGGCTGCCGAAAGCTGCAAGTTGGCCGCTTTGGCATTGGCGGCGCCGGTTACCTGAGCTTGTTGAAGGGCAATAGTCGCGGCGGTCACATTGCCTTGATCGGAGGCAACCTTCTGCTGCAGAGAGCTGTAGTTGCCGGCGCCGCTATCGGTACTGTTTAAAGTTTGTTGATCCTGGGCGAGCTGGGCTTGGGCGGCATCTAAACTGGCTTGCGCTTTGGCTTGGCCGCTATCCTGATTCTGATTGGTCGCGTTGGCCTGGGCGGTGACCAGTCCGGCTTGGGCAGTCGTGAGCGCCTGCTTCGTTTGTAGATAGGAAGTGTAGGCTTTATCGGCGGTAACCTGTAGCGAGTCGTTGACGATGGTGAAAAGCGTTTGACCCTTTTTAACTTGATCTCCCAGGTTTACCGAGAGGTTGGCCACGGTTCCGGTAATTGACGGACTGACTTTAACTGAGTTGCTGGCGATGACATTGCCGGTGCCGGACACGGTACTGATGAGCGTTCCTTTGCTGGCTGCCGCGGTGATATACCGGGTACTTTGCTGGTTAGTCCGGACCCGGTATATCAGCACCGGCACCACAATTAACAGGATAATAACCACGATGGCGATAATATACTTACGCTGCATATGCGGGCGTTTACATTAGTGAATAGTACCGTTCAGGTTACGGCGTAATTCTGAGAATAAACTTAAGATTTGACGGTGCTATTTATGGCCAAGCGGTAGCCGGACCGTAAAGGTTGACCCGGAACCCAGCGTACTGTGCACCTCAATAACCCCGTGATGCGTATCGGCTATCTTTTTCGCGAGAGAGAGACCGAGGCCATATCCGTCCCGCTGCTTCCCCTTGGTGCGGGAGAGATCAGCTCGATAAAACCGGTCAAAAATATGCGGCATATCTTCCGGGCTGATACCGATCCCGCGGTCCGCGACCGTAATAACGGCATGCTGATGTTCCACTTGGGTTGCCAGAGTAATAACGCTCTTCTCCGGACTGTACTTAATCGCGTTATCCAACAGAATGGCAACCAGTTCGGCCAGGCTCCAAGGATCGCCCAGTACCTCGCCTCTTTCAAGATGGGTTTCTACCGTATCGCGGTGCTTCTTGAGTTGAGGCTTGACCCGGTTAACGCCTTCCGCGGCGATATCTTCCAGTGCGCACAGCCGGAACGCGGCTCGCTGGCTGGCGCTATCCTGTTTGGAAAGCTGGAGCAGATTATTGGTAAGCGTCTCTAGTTTGCCAATCTCTTCTAAAGTACTTTCATGGAGCTGCTTTGATTCTTCCAGATTAAAATTACCGTCCCGGAGCGCCACTTCAATCTCGGTTCGCATGACGGTAAGCGGGGTGCGTAACTCATGGGAGGCATCGGCCGTAAACCGGTTTTGCGCCTCTACCGATTCTTCGATCGGCTGCAGCGTCTGTTTCGCCAGGAAGTAGCTGATAGCGCCGCCGGCCAGAATAATCACGATATTAAAATAAGCCAGATTGATCGCGATATTTTGCTTGCTCTCTTCAATCTGTTCGATCCGCTGCTGATTCAGTGCGGTAAACGATGGCGGCAACTGAAGCTGTATTATGGACTGCTGCACTGTCTGTTGCCGCTGCTCCAACGTGTTCAATTCGCGCGTTGAAACCTGATAGAGCGCGACGGTAAAGGCTACGGAGAGCAGCGTAATGACCGCCAAGTACCATAAAGTCAGCCGGAGAACCGCTTTTTGGAACATTTATTGTATGCCTAACTTGTAACCGAAGCCGCGGACGGTGTGGATAAGCGGCTTACCGGCAAACGGCTTATCAATCTTATTGCGCAGATAGCCAATATACACCTCAACCGTATTGGGCAGAATATCGGCATCGTAATCCCAAACATGGCTGATAATGGCGTCTTTGCTAAGGGTCCGGTTCGGGTTGCGCATCAGATACTCCAGGAGGGCGTACTCCTTAGAAGAAAGGGAAAGCGGTTTATTCTGACGCCGCACTTCAAAGGTGGTCGTGTTTAAGCTGAGATCTTCTATTTGCAAAACCGACTCTAGTTGCTGCTCAGGCCGGCGGAGTAGGGCGCGGACCCGGGCAAGCAGCTCTTCAAAGGCGAACGGCTTGACCAGATAGTCATCGGCGCCTTGGTCAAGACCGCGAACTCGCTCTTGTACCTGATCTTTCGCGGTGAGAAGCAGGACCGGCATGTGCAGGCCCTTTTTGCGCACGGCGGCGCAGATTTGCAGACCGTCATCAATACCGGGGAGCATCCGGTCTAAAATAATCAGGTCGTACGGTTCGGTAAGCGCCAGGCCGAGCCCTTCCTTTCCGTCGTACGCTACGTCAACCGCGTATTGATCCTGTTGCAAGCCACGCTGAATGGCGCGCGCGATCTTATGTTCATCTTCGACAAGCAGTATTCTCATAAGCATACAGTATAGCAGATTTCTGAGATATAGCTGAATGGGTCTATCATACTGTTCCGGGAAAGTCGCAAAAAGGAGAGTGCCGAAGCACCCTCCTCATCCCACCATGTTATATAATCCATACCGATCGGTGTTATGTATTATGATTATCTCTGGCCCGGTCCGCTTAAGAACCGCAGCCACTGCGCGCCGATGTTATTTTGATGCGCCCAACTCTTCAGGTCAGACTGTAGCTGGTGCATGGCGTTTTTACGGTCGTTGGCAGCCGGCATCGATCTGATTTGGGTGAGTTGGGTTTTTACCTCCTGTTCCTTGGCGACGATTAAATCTTTCTGGGTATTGGTAAGTTGTCCTGTACGTATCGCCTGGTTTAGCTTATCGTTGAAGTTCTGTTGCCGATCAGCCTGTCGCTGTTGCTGATACTGGTCAAATACCGCTTGAACGTCAGACTGATTCAGGTGAAACTTCTGAGCGATCATGGCAACCAGAGTGCCGGAGCCGCCGGATTGACTGGTACCCTGAGCGAGAGCGCGACTGGTTGCCGCGGTGCCGGTCAAGGTCACACTGACCAAGGCGAGACTGGCAACGATCAGTTTGTTCCGATTATTCATAGATAAAATTTAAATGATAATGTAGAACGGTTTTTTGTTTAGCGCATGACGCTCCTTTCTCTTTACTGCTTAATGTCTTCACGATAGGACGGCCGTCTGAGAAGTGGCTGAGTATCGGCTTTTAATTTTGTTGAACAGTGTGAATTCTGACTCCGGAAGGAAACTTTTCTTTTCAATTTGCCGGCCGGCGGTTCAGCTTTTTGTGGGATATGTTATTGTTTCTGTGAGAAGAGTGTTCTACACTGAACCCACAT
>JAGWZN010000095.1 GCA_018968785.1 Patescibacteria group bacterium | reverse complement strand
ACGTTCTCCCAAACCACTTTTCTTAATAATCAGACCGCCTGGCTGGCCACACCAAACACCCATACCGCCGCTTCCATGCGACAGTACTTCCTCCAGCACGATAAGTACATCTACATTATCGGTGTCCTGGAAAAACCGGCAAATGCCGATGACCAGCAGCGGCTGAACCAGATGCTGAACTCAATCCAGTTCCTTAGCGTTTCGTCGTGAACCCGTTATTGCTCGCGCCGATTCTCTACTGCGTCGCCGGCGCCTTCCTGCTTATCTGTCTCCACTTATCCTTCCTCTCCCTGTCGGCCGGCTGGCAAAAAAAGCAACCCCTATTCTTCTTTCTGGCGATTGTGGCTGCCGCTACCGGAATAGTCGGATACTTCGCGGTGTTTAGTTTTCCGTACGGCTGGATCGGCGTCGGAATATTGGTCTGCCTCTTCCTAGCCGCCCTGTACGATATCCCCGCCTGGCGCCGGACGCTCGCGTTGGATCGTTCCCGGGTCCGGCCGTTCTTCATCATTTCGCTTCTAGTTCTCCTGGTCGTGCCCTTGGTGACCTTCGGCCGCGCCTACGGATCGCGGGCACTGCTGATCCGGACCAATCAGCGGCAGCTAGAGCGGAACCTGGAGATTATCACCGGGGAAGAGAACCGGCTGGCCGATACTGCCGGCCGCATTCAAAAAGACCCGGTTTTTATCAATATTGCCAAGAAACAGGATCCTGCCGCTCTCCAAGCGTACCTCCAAAAGATTCAAGTAAGTGACCAGGTCAGCTACGCCGATCTAAACTATAATCCCGACCGCAGTACGCCTCCGGCCGGTACCGGCGTCAACCTGGCTGCCGATGGTACGCCTCAGGCCTATGCCAGCCGGCTTATCCAGGATAACGGCCAGGTACTTGGCGAATTAACGTTAGGAAGCGCCCTGAACCGGGACTTTATCAGCCGGAAGCTGCAGACGAGCGACGGAGCGGTAGCTTTTTCCGATCGGAACGGACTGCTCAGCAGCGAATCGACAAATCCTGACCTGGACCAACTGATCCGGTCCAGTGATCTGCTGCCGGTTTTCCGCGGCGCCGGCTCCCAACCGTTTACCAAAACAGTAACCGCCAACCATCAGCTGTATCTCCTGACGGTTCTACCGATAACCGGCAGTACTCTGTATATCGACCGGCTGGCTATTTTTCTCTAACGCCCCCGTACTATGAACTCATTGCAAAACTATGTTCCATGCTACACAGATTCAGAACCGGCTGCAACCAACTCAGGACACGTCAGCGTATCCCCAATACGCCTCCGTGTTCTTCGTCGGTTTCGCTCAGTTCGGAATCTGTTCCCAGGTAAAATAGTTTTGCAATGAGTTCTATGCGCCAATCGCCGCCGCCAACCGTCCGCGTCCTACGCTTCTGGTCTGTACCGCTCCTATTCTGGCTCCTTATTGCCGGGGTCACAATCCCGGTCAGTCTGAGCCTGACGAAAGGGTTTTTACACTACGGCGAAATTTCGGTTGATGCCGGCCGCCAGCCGCTCCATCCCAAGATACTCCTGTCGGGTTTATCCGCTTCGCCCGCCCGTCTCTCTCTGGATACCGACGGCGCCGTTCTCAGCAGTCTCACCGTAGTCTTGACATACGCGCCCCAATCCCTCAAAGTGAACACGGTCGCGTTAAATCCCGCTCTCTGCGCCTCATCTCTCCCTCCCGCTATCGATAATCAGGCGGGGACAGTGACCGTGGCGTGCGGAATCGATCCGGCCAGCCGCACTCAACAACTGGCCGAGATTGCCACCCTCGATTACACCCTATCGCAGGGCAAAACCGCTGCCGCGCATATCGACCCGTCCCGTTCCCGCGTGGAGCCGGCCAACAGTCAAGATTCGCCGGTTCTCCTGCCGGTATATTCTGTCTCGAGCCCCTATCCGTAGTCTCTGGAGTATGTCCCGGAAATCCGCCTGGTACGCCCCCCACTATTTTTTGTTGGCGGTCATTATCGTGTTAATCGCGGTACTGATCGATATCTCCGCCACCTCCGACTCGCCCGCCATTTTGACCCACACTACCGCGATTCCGATCGGCAATCTCGATATTACCCAGCCGTCCCAAATCCAAGGCCAGACCATGAACAGCGGCAGTTCCTACTCACCGCAAAACGCCGCGCCTCTGACACCGCACCAATTCAGCAATTTTAACCTTTGAGATCCGCCAGCTCTCGGTAAATCTGCTCCCAGCAATCCACGATGTGGTAAAAGTCCCGTTCCTCCACCTTTTTTCGGCCGGCCTCGCCCATCTCCCGGCGGCGATCCGGTTTGGTGTACAGTTTGAGTATCGCTTCCGTCCAAGCGGCCGCGTTATCCGGTGGTAGCAAATAGCCGTTTTCACCATCACTAACCAACTCCGGCAGAGCGGCCGCCTGAGCGGCCAGGATTGGCAAGCCGGACGCCATCGCTTCCATAGTGGCAATCGATTCGCTTTCGCCCACTGAAGGCATACAGAACACGTCAGCTTGAGCGTAGAGAGCGGTTAGCGCCTCATCTTCCCGCTTGACCGGCGAAATCCAGTTTATCTGGTCGGATACTCCCGACCGGTCCGCTTCTTGCCGCAGCCGGCTCTCGAGATTACCGGCACCCACAATGGTAAGCTTGATTTTCCGCTCGATGAGGCCAGCCATTGCCTGTAGAAGCACCGAAACGTTTTTCTCAGGATCCAGACGGCCAAGATATAAGAGGGAAAAAGTATCCCGGTTCGTCCGGTCGGGCGGCAGGAACCGATCCAGCTCCACCCCGTTGGACAGCACCCGCACCGGAGTAGTCAGACCCGGATCAGATAGCTGCCTCTGAATATAACTGCTCGGAACGGTTATTACCGTCGTCCGGTTGTACAGTCGATAAATCCGCCGCCTGGTCTGGCGTACGATGCTCGGATGGAACAACTTCAGCCAGGGCAGGTAGGGCAATACACCGCCTTCAAAGGTAAAGTGATGGGTAAGCACGACCGGCACGCCGGCCCGTTTCGCTAGAGTGGCGGTCAGCTCGCTGAGGGACAGCGGATCTTGCAAATGGACAACATCCGGCCTTGCCTTATCAAACACCCGGGCTACCGCCCGCCTTGGATAAAACGTGAACCGCAGTCCGGATCGGAACGGATTCGGCCAAGACGGTAGCCGGCAGACTGTGTACCCGTTTTGGCGGCTGTTCAGTGTTTGCGCGCGTTTTCCGGCGGTCATAACCGTTACCGTATAGCCGCGCCGGCTTAGTTCGTTTGCCAGCCGCGCCGTTGCCACCGCCACGCCGGACACTACCGGCGGAAAAGATTCACTGACTAAAAGGATGTTCATGGACGGCTCAGAACGACTGGTGGAGATGAGTTCATTTTACCTATCTTTTCTGGTATAGTCGAGACATTGGCGCGAAATCCTCGCGGCAGGGTAGCTCAGCGGTAGAGCAGGAGACTCATAAGCTCTTGGTCGCGGGTTCGATTCCCGCCCCTGCCACCAAAGTCATTCTCTAATAATATGAAGCGCGGGAAGCGGAATATTTACGGTAGCTTTCTGATTCTAGAATCAGTTCTAAAAATCTCCGGTAAAAATACAGCGCGTGTATTCTTACCGGAGATTTTGGTAGCGGGGGCAAGATTTGAACTTGCGACCTTCTGGTTATGAGCCAGACGAGCTGCCGGACTGCTCTACCCCACAGGACACGCACGGCATGTCGATCCAGGCGGTGCCGAACCGGCCGAACCACTCGCGCTGCCGCCGGCCGTCCTGCATGCGCACGCGCCCGGTCGGCTTCGCATCGAGGCCGACAACGTGCTTCGCCAGCGTCTCGTCGGCGGCGGGAACGGTCATCGGACCCTCGCATGATTGCGGGGCTTCCATCCGCCGCGCCGGACCGGCCGAGGCGCCCTACGCCGGCCGGCTCTGTCCCCCGTGGGCGTCGCCCCGCGCG
>JAGWZN010000094.1 GCA_018968785.1 Patescibacteria group bacterium | reverse complement strand
AATAATCGGCTACTGAAGCTAATAAGTCAAGAGCTCCGAGTATAACTCGGAGCCCGGAATGGGCGTCCCCTCTCCGGATTACTCCCCCTGAACCAAAGGAGTAAACTAAGAGGGAACGCAACGTGCCAACAATACCAAAAAAGAGCCGGACTGTCCAGAGATATTGGCTCCTGTAAATATTTATCTATTTGAGACGGACGCGGTCAAATCCGGTATACGGAATCAATACCTCCGGAATCAATACGCTTCCATCCTTCTGCTGGTTATTCTCCAGCAGCGGAATAAGGATACGCGGACTAGCCAGGGCAGTGTTATTCAGCGTATGCACATACTCAATCTCCTTTTCGCCGCCATTCCCGCTGCGCCGGAAGCGGATACCGAGCGAACGCGCCTGGTAATCGGTATCGTTTGAACATGAATGAGTCTCGCCGTACTTGCCCATGCCAGCCATCCAGGTCTCGATATCCCACTTCTTAGCTTGCGGCGTACCCAGATCACCACCGCAGTTCAGCACCACCTGATACGGCAGCCCTAACTTCTGCAAAAAGTCTTCGGCCAGATCGAGAAGGAACTGGTGTTCCTCCGCCGAATCTTCCGGCCGGGTCAATGAAACCATCTCCACCTTATTAAACTCATGTACCCGGTACAGTCCGCGCGCTTCTTTTCCGTACGTTCCTGATTCGCGCCGGAAGCAACCGGAGATACCGGCATACCGCGCGGTCAGATCCTGCTCGTGTAAAATTTCACCGGCGTGATAGCTGACCAAGCCAACCTCCGCCGTTCCGGCCAGATACAACCCGTCCCGCTCAATCCGATAGGCGTCCCCTTCGGTTTCATCTTCGGGAGCCGAAAAGTGCCCGGCGCCATAGAACGCGTCCACCCGAGCCAACTGCGGCACCCGCATCACCGTAAACCCCTTAGACTTCAGCACATCCAGCACAAACCGTAACACCGCCTGCTCCAAAATGACCAGCTCGTTTTTCAGATAGTAAAACTTAGTACCGCTCACTTTAGCGGCTCGTTCGAAATCAAGTAGATCCAGATCGCGAGCTAACTGTTCATGATCCTTCGGGGTAAAGTCAAACGCCGGCTTATCACCAACCGTTTTTATCACCACGTTCTCTTTGTCCGAACCGCCTTCCGGCACCTCAGCATCAGGTAGATTGGGAATCTGCCGCATAAGCATCAAATACTGGGCATCCAGTTCAGCTAACCGGCCGCGGCCGGCTTGGATCTGGTCGGATACTTCCTTCAACCGGTCGCGCTGTCGCTCCCGTTCTTCCGGCGTAGCGGATGCCATCGCTGCCGATCCTTTATTCTGTTCGGCTTGCAGCGTCTCGGTTTGCTGGCGCAGCTCCCGGCGCTCGGCATCAACCGCCAACACCTCATCAACCAACCCTACATTACCTCGCTTCTTCGTAATGCCGGCTCGAACCAGGTCAGGATTCTCCCGGATGATTTTAATATCAATCATAAGGCTCTCCTTTCTCTTCTTTTTCTCCTTTCTCTTCTTTCGGTTCCGGCCGCATGGTCGGGAAAAAGACCGTCTCTCGAATGGACGGCACATCGGTTAGAATAGCGAACAGCCGGTCAATCCCGGTTCCGAAGCCGGCGGTGGGCGGCATGCCATACTCAAGCGCCCGCAGAAAATCGCCATCCAACCGCTGCGCTTCTTTATCGCCCTGCAGACGCAGCTTTTCCTGTTCCTCAAACCGCTGGCGCTGGTCAATCGGATCGTTCAACTCGGAAAAGGCGTTGCCAACCTCGGCACCGTCAACCAGTACCACAAACCGTTCGGTGATCCGCGGGTCTTCTATCTTTTTCTTGGCCAGCGGCGAAAATTCAATCGGATGGTCAATCACGAACTGTGGCTGGATCAGATGCGGTCGCACGGTTTTTTTGTACAGTTGATCCATCAGCCGGCCGCGGCCAAGCGAGATATCGGTATCGACCCGGTATTTTTTAATGGTTTCTACCAACTCCTCGTCAGAAATTGAGAGGATATCGATACCGGCGTACTGCTGCAACAGCTCGGCATAGGTCGTCCGGGGCCATGGCGGCTGAAAGTTCAAGACATGCTCGCCGCGCTCGATTTGGAGCGTACCGAATGTCTCCTGAATAACGGAAACGTATAACTGTTCGATGAGCTCCATCAGCTCAGTATAAGAAGCGTACGCCCAATAAAACTCCAACATGGTGAACTCTTGCAGATGCTGGGGGCTAATTCCCTCATTCCGAAAGACCCGACCCATCTCATACACCTTGTCAAATCCCCCCACAATCAGCCGTTTCAGCCGCAGCTCCAATGAAATGCGCAGATAAAAATCGACATCCAGAGCATTGTGATGGGTGACAAACGGTTCGGCATCGGCACCGCCGGGAATCTCCTCAAGAACCGGGGTTTCCACTTCCATAAACCCGTGTTTTTCCAGAAAACGGCGGGTGGAAGCAACAAAAGCGCTGCGCATCATAAACCGTTTCTTCGCTTCTTCGTTTACTAGCAGCTCGGCATACCGCTGGCGCTGGCGCTGTTCGATATCCTGCAACCCTTTCCAGAGGTCGGGCAGCGGACGGAGCGCCTTGGACAAGATCTGCCAAGATGATACATCGACCGTCAACTCACCCCGCTTTGTTACGAATAAATCACCTTTTACCCAAATAAAATCGCCGATGTCCAGAAGGCGAAGTCGTTCAAACCATACCTCGTCCATCGATCCCTTTTTACAAAGGAGTTGAATCTTCCCTGATTCATCCGCCAAGTCCATAAAAAAGAGGGCACCTTGCCCACGCAGCGCCATAATCCGGCCGGCTACCGCCGCACCGCCTTCCAATCGTCCCTCCTCCACTTCTAAAAGATGAGCGCCCGACTGCCGCACCGCGGCAACCGAGTCATGCTCAGGCACTCGCGCCGGATAGGGGTTGATGCCCGCCTCATACCACGCCGCCAACTTGGCCCGGCGTGCTTCAATCGGGTCCAGATCGGCAAATTGGTACATGCCCGATTACTTAATTCGAATAATCTTATACTCGGCTGTTCCACCGTCGGGAATAGCCACCTTTACTGTATCACCAACCTTAGAACCAAGCAAAGCGCTACCAAGCGGCGACTCAACGGAGATCAGTCCTTTGGACGGATCGGACTCAGCCGACCCTACCAGGGTAAATTCTACCGTGCTGCCTTCACTTTCCACTTCCACTGTATCGCCGATTGTCACTTTACCGTTAGATTTGGCGGGATGACTGATCAAGCGAGCCTTTTTTAACATTGCCTCGAGCTCTTCAATACGACCCTCAATCATAGACTGCTGGGTGCGGGCGGCGTCATACTCCGCGTTTTCCGAAAGGTCGCCGTACTCGCGGGTTTCCTTAATCTTCTTAATAACCTCTTTCCGGTCAACATTAATCAACCGGTCCAGCTCCTCTTTTAATTTGGCTATACCTTCTTTAGTCAGGTATACATCTTTCATGGTATACAAATTTACTTTTCCTGAACCCCCGGTTTATTTAAATTCCAGGAAGTTCTTAATAAAACCAAAGCTATACTACACGCTCCTTTATTTCTATTCAATGCGCCAGCCAACACAACCGAATGAGCGTGAAAAGAAAAGGAAAGACCCAACCTCATTAAATGGTTGAGTCATTAACGTAAACCTTAATATAAAGAATTATTTTTGCGGTGTCAACACGCCATTGCTGAGTTTTATTGACTTAACTGATCAGAATATGGTATGAAGAAAACGAAATGAGCCGCTATCCGGTTATTACTTTAATCATTTTTGTGATGTGGACGTGTATGCTGATTGTCAGCAGTATTTATGCTGACTTAGCCGACGTCATTTTTATTCTGACTCTCATCTCCACTGTGCTCATTTTTCACATCGTCAGGACTTACGCATTTTCCTAAAACATGACTACGGTAGGTGTCGCTAAATAGTCCCGAATAGCCGGAGCAAGTATTTTTAGTTTAGTCTGGTAACTGGTGAGTCCCGTGGTAAACCGGTGGAACTGCAGAC
>JAGWZN010000093.1 GCA_018968785.1 Patescibacteria group bacterium | reverse complement strand
TTAATCTGGACATACTGGTACATTACCCCTTCATACCGTGCCGGATCCAATCCCATCCCTTTCAGGCCGGCTTTCATCCGCGGGATATGACCAAAATGGTTGGCGCCAAGCAACACGACCGTTCGATCAAAATGACGAACTGCCAGTTTATCCCAATGGTAAGCCAGATCATCCAGAAAATAGGTATAAGTACCGTCCGATCTCACCAGTACCGATTCCCGGTCATCTTCCGAGATTCCGCTCTTCAACCATACCGCCCCGTCTTTTTCTACCGTCGCCCGCCGATCCGTTAGTTTCCCTAGGGTGTCCTTCGATAAACCGCTCGTTGCCAGCTCGCTCTGCCAAAACCAGCGGTCAAAGGATATACCCATCCGGTTGCACGTCGCCTCCATCTTTTCCACCATCCTTTTAATAGCCGTTTGGCGGATCGCTTCCCGTTGCTCGTCTCCGCTCAGCCGCAGATACCGTTCCCCCTCCTCAGCGACGATCTCCTCCGCCAACTCCCGCACATACTCTGCCGGATACCCCTTTTCAGGAAAAAGACTCTCCTGGCCGAAATGGGCCAGATAATAATGCAAAACACTGGCGGCAAACAGATTGGCCTGGTTACCGATATCGTTGACGTAAAACTCTCGAGCCACCGTATCACCCATCTTTTCCAACAGCCGGGCAATCGTTTCCCCGATCGGTCCGCCTCGGGCATTGCCAATGTGCAGCGGCCCGGTCGGATTGGCGCTGACAAACTCTACCAGGACCTTCTCCGGGTTGCTTTTTGGTTCAATCGCGGTTGTATGATTTTGTAATACTTTTTCATACAAAGTATGATTTAACACAAGGTTCAGAAAACCCGGACCGGCTACCTCTACTGAATCAATTACCGACTCCCCTTCCCGCAAGATCGTTTCCCGCAACCGTTCAGCCAAGGCGCGCGGGTTTTCTTTCCGCTCGCGCGCGATCCGCATCGCGATATTGGTAGAGATATCAGCCGATACCTCAGCCGGCGGCTCTTCAATCAAGACGCCGGACGGATATTCATAGCCGAGCCGGGCGGCTGACCGTTCAAGAACTGTTTGTATTTCCCGCTCAATAATTCCCATCACGGCAGAATGCGGATAAACTTACGTTTGCCAACCTGTAGCAGTACGGAACGGTCCAGCCGAACAGTTTCATTTTCTTCTTTTACTACCCAGTCGTCCAAACGGACACCGCCTTGCCGAATCAACCGGCGTCCATCAGACCGGCTGTCCGCCAAACCGATTTTCTCTAACAACGCCGGGAGCTCCCATTCAACCGCCCCCAGCTCAGATACACTGATTTCCGGAATATCCACCGGCTTTTGATGATGGCTAAACTGGTTGATAAACTCGTCCTCTACCCGCTTAGCCTCATCTTCTCCGTGATACAGCGTCACCAGAGTCCGGGCAAGCCGCAGTTTGTAGTCGCGCGGATTTTCTCCCTTTTCTATACCGGCCGTTAACTCATCAGCCGTAAATGGCCGAACGGAAAGCGGCAGCACCAGAAGATAATCCGCAATACAGTCATCGCGGACCGCCATCAGTTTCCCGAACTTGTCGGCGGGCGAATCGAGCAGAGAGATCACATTGCCCCAACTGGAGCTCATTTTCCGACCGTCCGTGCCTCTTATTAACGTGTTCATAATAATCGCCTGAGGCGGCTGACCGGCTTGCTCCTGGAGAATCCGACCGGCCAGAAGATTAAACCGCTGATCGGTACCGCCAATCTCGACATCCGCCTGAACCTTAACCGAATCGTACCCTTGCATAAGCGGATACAGCATCTCCCGCAAACTGACCCGGGAACCTTCCTGCAGACGCCGCTCAATTAATTCCCGTTTAATGAAATGGTTTACCGAAAAGGCGTCCGCCATATAGCTCAGTTGAGAAAGACTGAGCGGGTTCAGCCACTCACTGTTATAGTGCACGATTACCTGGTCCTTTTTCTCGACATTTAAAATCATCCACATCTGCTCGAGATATCGACTCAGGTTGTTTTGAACCGTTTCGACGGAGAGCATCGGCCGTTCCGACTCCTTATCCGAGGTGTCACCGATCTGACCGGTGAAATCTCCGATAATCAAATGAATCTCATGACCCAGTTCCTGAAAGGCCCGCAGACGCCAGAGCGGAATGCTGCGACCGAGATGGACATTGGGGCTGGTCGGATCGATCCCCAGTTTAACCCGTAACTTTTTCCCGGCAGTAAATCCGGCTTCCAGCGCCTCTTGGCCAATAATTTCAGCCACGGCCGCTTCCACACAATCTTTTGAGGTAAATTTAATCTCCATATCTGTAACATTACACAATTTTCTGCTATGCTTCAATTATTATGAAAAAACGAGTCCATCGTTATAATTTTTTCATGAAGAATCCGTTACACCTGCGTAAAAAATCTTCTCTTCCGAAAAGCGGACAATCCATTCACTCCTCATCGCTCCACACCCGGCCGGCTACCGGCAAACGGCCAATCTTCCGGCGACGGCGGTTTGTATTTACCTGGAAAAAGCTGTGGGTCACTCTTCTGGTTCTCATCGGTATTTTCGTATTATCCGCGACTGCCGTTTTCGCTTTCTACATTCGCGAGCTACCAAACCCGAGAACCATCTCCCAACCGCCGATTCAATCGACCCAGATCCTGGATCGGCACGGCCACGAGCTGTACACCATTCACAGCGACCAAAACCGGACCATAGTTAGTGGCGATCAGATCAGTAAGTACAGCAAAGAGGCTACGGTAGCCACGGAAGACGCCACCTTTTATACGAATCCCGGTTTTGATCTGCGCGGCATTCTCCGCGCCCTGTATGACCATCTGACTCATCGAGGGTTGGGCGGCGGGGGTTCCACCATTACCCAACAGTACGTGAAAAACGCCTTGCTGCGCGACAACAGCCAGACCATCGACCGAAAACTGAAGGAGCTAATCCTCTCGATTGAGGTTGATCAGATTTATAGTAAAGATGAAATCCTGACCGGCTACCTGAATGAGATTCCGTATGGCAGCACCGCGTACGGTATTGAGGCGGCATCCGAAACGTATTACGGCAAGCACGCCAAGGATCTGACACTGTCGGAAGCGGCTATTCTGGCGGCCATCCCCCAGGCGCCAACCTATTACTCTCCGTATGGAAACCACCTGGACGCGTTATTCAACCGCAAGAATTATATTCTGGACCGAATGGCGGCCGTCGGCTTTATTACCCAGGCGCAGGCCAACCAGGCCAAAACCGAGGCTCCGAGCGCCGCCAATCCGAACTTTAAGACGCAAACCGACCTGATCGCGCCACATTTTGTTTTCTATGTTCGGGAGAAGCTGATCGAGACCTTAAGCAACGATCCGCAGCAGGCTGAGTTAATGCTCGACCAGAACGGCTACAAAGTAACAACCTCACTCGATCCGAACGTTCAGGAGATGGCGCAAGGCGTCGTATCTAAGCTCGCGCCGAATATTATTAAGCGCAACCATGCCACCAACGCCGCCCTGACCGCGGTCGACCCGAAGACCGGCGAAGTCCTGGCCATGGTCGGAAGTATTGACTACAACAACTCCAAATCCGGCAACACTAACTTTGCCGATGCCGAGCTGCAACCGGGTTCGTCTTTCAAGCCGATCGTGTACGCCACGCTTTTTAGTCCGCCCAATACTTTTGCTCCCTCCTCGATTACCTATGACCTGCCTACCGATTTCGGCGGCGGTTATAAACCGCTTGACTTCGACCGTCAGTTCCGCGGCCCGGTGACTAACCGATCCGCCCTGGCCGGCTCGCTCAATATCCCCGCCGTAAAGAACCTGTATCTGGCCGGTATTGACGCCTCAATTGCCACCGCCCGCAACCTCGGTATCACCACCCTTAATCAACCGGCCAACCATTACGGACTGTCCCTGGTGCTGGGAAGCGGTTCGGTAACGCCGGTAGAGATGGCGGACGCTTACGCCGCCTTCGCCAACGGCGGCGTTCACAACCCGCTGCGACCGATCCTGACTATTGAGCAGAACGGCA
>JAGWZN010000092.1 GCA_018968785.1 Patescibacteria group bacterium | reverse complement strand
ACCGGTGCAAGGAAAAACCGAGCACCGACCGAGGCGTATCAGTAGATACGGTGAGGAAGGAGCGGAGGTTTTGACGCGGCAACGGGCCGGTTGGAACAATTCTTGGTGCGGTTTCATAATGTGATGTCTATAAGAGGGTAGAAAAAGAATGCCAACGCCGGAAGGTAGTATTTTGCGTAGTGTTCAACAGGGTGCTGTGCAAGCGCCGGTGTTTGAGCCGCGTAGCGATACACCGGATAAAATAGTTACCTTAGACGAGGCTTTAGGGCAAAAATGGACGATGGCTGCTAAAAGTGGCAGCTACGAAACAACAAGTACCGCCTTACGGGAGCTGCGAGAGCTTCGAACATGGCGAGCCGCTGCCGATGCGTCACGATTTCCAGAATTCTATCAGCTTATTGAACAAATTAGTCAGTTGGAAAAAAGCGGGCTGGGGCGTGAGGAGCGGACTGTGTTGTGGGAAGAGCTGTTGAGTAAGTTGGCTGCCAAGGTTCATCGTCAGTCGCCACGCATAGCCGACATCTACCTGGCACTTCTGGCAGAGATTGACGGAATGTCTTACACTCCGAAGTTCGATATAACTGCGGAAAAAGTAAAATCCTTGAGAGAGTCAGGCGACCTGGGTATCCTTACCAGCCCGTATGCTTCATTTGAGGTAAAACTGAACCGCTTGAAAACTCGATTGGAGGGGGAGCTTTTAGGAAGACAGACATTAGACAGTCTAGATAAACTTAGTCAAACCAAGGAAGAGAAGAGAGAAATTTCAGAGAGACCTTCTACCCCGCCACCGGCGTGGGATGAAAGCAAGCCAGGTATGGATGAGATGGAGCGATCGCCGGAAGGGGAATCGGCGCCAGCTATCTGGACTATCGATCCGGCTTGGGGCGGTTATTACAAGGAGCAGTCGTTCGACACTTGGGATGACACTCGTATCACCTGGCGGCAGCCAACCTATACCTACCGGGAAGTTACGGATTTTGGGCAGTCGCAGGGTGGTGAAATGGTCCAGATGCGAGCGGAGGTTGTTCCTGGCCAATGGACACGGGCAGCCGTTCCCTATACTCATGCACTGGTTGGTTTAACGGCTAGCAACGGTAAAGTGCACGTGCGCCAGGACCAAAACGGCGACTATACATTCCTAGTTGAATCAGGCGCTAGCGCACTGATCGGCGTAATCTTAACACTGGAAGGGCGTAAAGAAGCGAAGACGCTGACCCAGGACGGCGAACCAACCGCGCCGTCATTTACCACCAATCTCTCTTCCGAAACGTGTAGCCGGCTGGATGAAATCGTCCGGCGCAAGACCGGTAATCTACCTCGCGCTCGGGCTATCGCTCGTTTAGTCATGCAACACCTGACCTACTCCAACGACAGCTCGTGTAATGCCCTCTACGAATCCCATCCAAGTGGCTATATCGCTGCTATTGACGAGCACCGCAAGGCTGATTGTGACGTAGCCAATACCTACTTTGCCGCTCTTTGCGCCAGGCTCAATATTCCTGTTCGCCAGATCGTTGGCCATATGGTCAAGGGAAAGGACAGGGAGGGCCGTGCTCGCATTACGAGCGGGACCGGGCATGCCTGGAGTGAGGTTTGGGACGATGTAAGTCGGAGGTGGGTGCGGGTAGACGCGACCCCACCAGGCGATCCACAGATGGATGAGGAGGAAAAGCCGAAAGGCGGAGGAATACCGGGCGACTATGGATCACGAGAAGAGATCGGTCCCTCCGATAAGCAACTGCAGGAGTTGGAAGAAAAACTGGCCAACCTAACCGAGCAGTTGCAATACTCTGAAGAAGAGCGACAACTGGCGCGGTCGGCTGGCATCGAGCTAAAAGAAGCTCGCGATATTATCAAAGAGATTGCTCAGGCAGAAAATACGCGGTTGCCGGGCGGTGAGCGGGTAGTTGACGTTTTGTCCCGCCTTTTCTCACTCATTATTGAATCCCGCCGTACTACCGCTTCGACCTATGCCGGTCCCTTACGTAAACGTGAAGGCGGGGAGCGCATTGACGACATCGTGGCGCACAAGATCGGTATATTGGCCGGAGATCCCGATCCGGTTTCGCGCCAGAAAGAGATCGATACTACCCAAACCGAGCAGGTCTTTGGTGGTTTTGACCTTTACTTTATTGGCGACAAGTCCGGATCGATGGGCGATACAGTGAACGGAGAAGAGAAATGGCGTCTGCAGCGCCGAGCACAGTATTTGATTCTCTCTTCTCTCTACCGCTTTGAGCAGAACTTGAAAGCTGCCTCCGTGCAGATGGCCGACCCTCTCTCTGTGCGCACACAGGCCATTTCCTTCCGAGGTAGCGCAGACGACGATATTGATCTGGATAAGCCGCTTTCAAACACCTTTTCATCTGAAGATAAGGTGCATCTCTGGCGCAGCCTCGGCAATCAAGGGCGGGGTAACGGAGACGTAGCGGCCTTATCCTATGTCCATCAGCAAATTAGCAAAGAAATCGCCGCGGTAGTCGATCAGGGGAAAACCGATAATCGCCTACGCATTGTTATCCCTTGCTCGGATGGCTATCCGGATGATGTGGCGGGTGTCCATAGTTATGCCGAAGCCTTAGGTAAGCAAAACGCAGTAGTGGTAGGAATTGGGCTGACCGAAACGGCTGCTCAAGTTCCGGTTATCTTTAATACACCCCACAGTCGAGGTGATATTGCTCGCGATATTAACAATCTCCCAGCAATAATTGGTCGCCACGTTGTTCAGGAAGCGGTTAAGCTGTTCCCCGAGCGTGCCCGCGTTCAACTCGCTCCGTTTATCGAAGTGATCGTTCGTAAATTCGACAGTTTGGGGTAGAATAAACACATATGGACAGAGAAGAAACACCTTTTAATAGAGCCGAGGTAGGTCTTCCCGAAGGGCAGGAGGAGGCATCTCCGATTACCGAAACGGAAATGCCAGAGGATGAAAAAACCAGGCGAGCCCGCTTGATGCGGCACTTTATCGAGTACCGGGTACTAGGAATTAACCCGGTATATAGCGAGGAAGAATCAGAAGATATTTTTGGAGGGCTATCGGTTGCTGAGAAAGCAAACCTGTTATATGAGAAAATCCTAGCCAGGCAGGCGACTCTGCGGACGATGGAAAGACAAGAAGCGGCAACTGGAGCTACGGCTCCGGCGGAAGAAGTAGATCCGGATCTTTTATCGGATATACAGGCACTATGGTCGGATAAAGGAGTTCAAGAACTTTTTATTGATCGCTATACGGATGCGCGTATGGACGCTAAAGCCTACCGACTATCCGACCTGGGTCGAGATTGGGAAGACCTAAACATCGTTATTGAGGTAAAGCAAGGGCAGCTTAAAAGGATTAGCCAAGATCTTTTTCTGCAGCGGATCACTCGCGAAGACCGCCTTTCCGCCGCTAGAAGCAGGGTCGCTCGTCTGGCAAGAGAGCTGATTGAAAAACGACAGACTCGCGACGATATTGTCTCCCTTAAAGGGTTGCCTGCCATACCGGAAAATACCGACGTGGCAGCCCACATTCATTATGAGCATTTGCGGGAAATGCGTAACCAATCGGAAAGCGGCAGTAGATTTGTTTGGCTACCCTATTACGAAGGTAAACTTAGAAAAATAACCGCGGCACTACAGAATGGGCGTTGGCCGATTCTTATGGGTGAGGGCGGTACCGGTAAATCGCATCTAGCTATTGCCGCTGCTTACGCCTTAACTGGCTCCGCACCTCTGAAGGTTCCTTGTGGTCCACGCACCAACGAACACGATCTTATTATGGACAAAGATATTAAAGATACTGATCAGGGCGGTGGAAGTAAAAACACATATGGCGGGTTATTAAAGGCGGCTACTGGATTTGACGATTCTACTCAACTAGAGCCTACTTGTGATCATGGGCGTATTGTTCGTCTGGATGAATTTAACCGCATAGATCCTAAAGGCCAAGGGTATTCAATTGTCAAGGAAGCTCGTCAGCTTCATCCTGGCGAAATGTACTATGACCACCCGGTGCTTCCTGGCTTCGGGGCTATTGCTAC
>JAGWZN010000091.1 GCA_018968785.1 Patescibacteria group bacterium | reverse complement strand
GGACTCGTCACCGTATATCCGATACGCTTCCTCATCCTTCACCGGTTTCGCTCGGAATCTAATCTGTTCGAAGGTAAAAGAGTTTTGCAATGAGTTCAATGAACTTATGGAAGCGATTAGGGTGATAAATACTTACGGGCGTCCTGGATATTGGCCTTATGGTCGAGTGCCATCTCTTCAGGGAGACTGTCCAGATCGTACCACCGGGCGTCCATGGCGTCATCCCCATATTTTACCGTCCCATCTTCCACTTCCGCTAAGTAAACCAAGTTAATCACTTGCTTGGGATGACGAGCGGGGTCGCTGTAAACTCCCACCAATTGCGTACTTATGACATTTAGGCCTGTCTCTTCTTGTACTTCCCGCCGCACGGCGTCTTCTGCCGATTCATCCCAATCCACATGACCGCCGGGTGTTCCCCAACGTCCCTTGTCCGGCTCCCGACCTCTTTGAATGAGCAGTATTTTGCCGTTTTTTATAATAACCGCGTCAATGGATACGCCTCGGTTCGCCCAACGCCCGCAATGAGGACAGGGCTGATTTTTGGGTATTTCTTCCATGCCGATATTAACTATTGTAGTGAATAAATACTAAACTGAGATTCTCCTCCGTCTACCGTGCACTGAGCGCCATTTATGAAGCTGGCTTCTTCTGACGCGAGGAAGGTAACCGCATTCGCTACTTCTTCCGGCATCCCCATTCGCCCGAGCGGCTTTTTCCGTAGAAATGACTGAACCTCTTCCTCTGAAGTAAAACTAGCACGCAGCAGTGGCGTATCAATAGCGCCGGGAAGCACGGCGTTTATCCTGATCCCTTCTTTGGCATACTGCACTGCCAGACCTCGGGTCAGCATTAACACGGCTGCTTTGGTGGCACAGTAGGCGATTGCTTCCGGTTCCGGCACCATGCCTAGAGTGGAGGCAGTATTGACCATACAACCCTTACTTTTCTTCAGGAAGGGCAGCGTGTACTTTGCTACGAGGAAGGTTCCCTTAAAGTTAATATCGGTAATCGTATCGAGCTGATCTTTGCTCATCTCTTCTATAGGAACCACGGTGTAAATACCGGCGTTATTCACCACCACGTCTAACGCAGATATTTGCGCCAGCGCTTTTTGAATTTGTTCCGGTGCGGAGATATCAACCGGAAAGTACTGGCATTGGTAGTCTGGCGGATGGATATCAAAGACTATCACTCGAGCGCCTTCGGTGATAAAGCGTCGCGCTATGGCTTTGCCAATTCCACTGGAAGCGCCGGTGATAAGAGCAACTTTGTTCTGCAGTTTCATAGCGCTATTTGAACAAGGGTGTCGGGATTCTCAGCTAGCTCGTCCACAGGAGATCTGTTTGACCGAGTAATATCTTAATAGCTTCATCATATCTCTTTTGGTTGGATGAAGAAAGTTAAGGATCTGATTTATATCCTTATATTATCGAGTAATCAGCCCGAGTTAAGGAGTAATTGATGCCGGTGAGGGTGCTGTGTTGGAGAGAGGGAAAATTTTAGGCGCAGCGTTTCAGCACCGCCTCTTTTCTCTTTTCATCGGCGGGAGTGAAGGTGTAATACTTCATATTATCAATCGCGTCATAAACCTTCAGCTTTATTACCAGATCGCTGCTCCGCAGGGCTTGCTGAATAATACGTTCGCCTTTCTCGGCTTCATCTGAATGGTTGAGGTCGTACGTAACCGCTTTCACGATATCTGTTACCTCGAGCCCAAACTCTTTCTCGATTATATCGATATCAACCCCCGCGTCCTCTACCAGATCATGAAGAATTGCCGCGATTACCAGGTTTCTGTCATCATTTTCTTCAATAAGTTGAAAGGCTACCCTCAAACTATGGGCCACTAGAGGTTTGGCGGTCTTTAACTCTTTTTGAGAGCCGTCAGGAAGCAGACAGCTGTCCGTAAGAAATTTTATCGCTTTCTGAATTTCGAAAAAGTCCTCGTTGGAATAGTCCATATTTGTTCAATACTGGTGTTTCTTTTATCTTTTCAAAAACTGCCTTTTTGGCCAAGTGAGGGGCATTCTTTCAAATAAAAAATGGGCACCTAATGCTTAAATGCCAGGTATAAAAGACAAAAGGAGTTTTTCACACATACATACAATGATCACTTTTTGATACTGTGAACTCATGAACTATGCTTTTATTGATAGCCAAAATCTTAATCTCGGAGTTCGCTCGATGGGCTGGAGGCTGGATTATAGAAAGTTTCGTCTCTATCTTCGGAATAAATATAAGGTAGAAAAGGCGTTTCTATTTATTGGTCTCATTGCCAACAACCAACGTTTATATACTGAATTACAGAGTGCCGGATTTATACTGGTATTTAAGCCGACAATACGCTATTTCCAAAATGAAAAAGAGACAGTGAAAGGAAATGTTGATTCGGAACTAGTGCTGCATGTGGCAGCTATAGAATACTCGAATTATAAACAAGCGATTATCGTTACCGGAGACGGTGACTTCGCCTGTCTGATGGAGTTTTTAATTGAGCGGAAAAAATTGCTTCAAATCCTTGCTCCGACAAGTAAATATTCGCAACTGCTCCGGCCTTACGCCAGTTTCATTACCCAGATTGGAGAACTAAAAACCGCAATTGAATATAAAAAGACCGGCATTAGCGGTCGGTCGAAACCTTAGGCCTATCCGGTCATGGTGATATAAAAAGCGTATCACCAACAGGTTAAGATGTCAAGCAGAACGTCAGCCAAGGAAACCAGTTTTTTCCGGGTACCCCCTATCCGTGAACAATAATAGTGCGATTGTTCATGGTTAATGATAGTATTTATTGCTCATCATTAACTTTTGCTCTATATTGGGAAAATGGAAAAAGCAATTATAGGAAGAACAGCTCATCTCTTTGGGGATAGTTTGTCTACGATCTCTCCAAATGTGAGCAGGACAAACAAGGATGTCGAGGTTTCTTTTCACCCAGACGATAAGAGCGAGATATGCTACGGACTTGTATACGGATCCAAAAGTGTCGATCTAACAGTATGGGAGGGAACTATTGGCCTTTACGCCGATACCTATGTTCAGAATTGTCCCCTTTCTCGTAAAGAAAATGAAACGACAATTTTGTATCGCGAGGTGAACAACTTATTGCAGCAAATTGCTGATGTCACTGGAAGAAGAATAGAGTATGTATTTCGGACTGTATATCCGCAGCTTGCCCGATGGGCGCTGAGTAAAGAAAATGATATATTTCATTGGGATAATATCCCACGAGAATGGAATGAGTTCGGAATCGATGGAGAGTTTTTATGTGCAACGAATTTTTTTCAAGCACAAAAAGAGTACGTTCCAAAACAAAAACGCTTTGATTTAAATATTTAACTCCGTAGAGGGTCCTATAAATCTCAAAATAATAGAAGCAAACCAGGTAAACGTCAGCAGACAAGTAAAGGTGTGACCTCGACAAGGAAGCTCAATGTTCGTGGCTCCCTCAATAGCAACAGTGATGGGAGGGACAATACGGTCGGTACGGGGTCGTACAGTTACTACCTTGGATAGAAGTTGAATAGGGAGAGGCTCACAACTTTGAACCCTCTTATCTTCCAACAGAAAAGCGCTAGACCAGGCTCCAACCAACTTTTACCTAAGCCGGGAACGTAGATAAGATGCTGAGATACGGTCTTTCTTATCATGCTCAAAATGATCTATTTATCGTATCAATTATATCTTCCAATTGAATAAGGTTATCTATTAAATAATCTGGGTTAACCGCTTTAAGCCGCCGAGTTGAGTAATAGCCATTAGTAATAGCAACGGACACACTACCGGTGCTATGGGCAATTTCTATTTCCTCCATAGAGTCGCCCACTATTAGTACCTCAGTAAAATCGAGACCTGTTTTTTTCACAAAACTGATAAACTTCTGACCGCACTACACTTTTCGTCGCAACAGATTTGACACAACAAAAGAACGCATACTACCCTAGAGCTACCTAGAAAATAAGCTCAAGGAGGGATCGTATGCGTTCGTGCTTAGAATATCAGGATGTGCTGGCTTTTTGCAGTA
>JAGWZN010000090.1 GCA_018968785.1 Patescibacteria group bacterium | reverse complement strand
AAACCATGACCCAGTTTCTCCGCAAGATGGATACCTACACCACCTTCCAGGCCGAGCTGTGGCGGCAGAGCGGTGTGCGCTGGTCGGCGGGGAACCATTGGAGGTACGGGTTGATTCGGCCGCTGTTGCGGTTCGGTCAAAAGTATCTGTATCTGCAAGGGTTTCGCGACGGGTTTCTTGGTTTTTTTGCCGGCATAATGGCGGCTGTGAGCGAGTTTCTGGCTTATGTCAAAGTAAAGGTGGAAGATGCGGAATAGTCCAACAGTTTGGCTGACGACGATTTTTGTTCTTATTGCCGCCGGTTTAGGGTTGCTGGTCGGCTACTCCGGCTGGACGGTAGCGGCCGCCCTGATCGGAGTGGGAGTGATGATATGCCTCTTGCGGTATCCAGCCGCCTTGTTAGCGACTATTCTGGTCTTTCTGGTACTCGGCCAGTTTGCCCGGATATCTTCCGCCGGCGGCGATATCTTGATCTTGGACGGTCTGGTCGGGATGTTTTTCTTACTGTGGCTGGTCTGGGCGGTCCGGTTCGGCCGGGTCAAACGACTGTCGCTGCCGCTGATACTGTGGAGCGGATTCCTCCTGATCGGTCTGGTCTCCTTAGTGTTGGGACCGTTTGCTCTTGGCAAGCAGGAGCTGGCCGGTAACGGTTTTTATTGGATCCGATTACTGGCCTACAGCTCGCTGGCCTGGAGTCTGCCGGTGTTTATTACCGGTGAAGAAGATGGCTGGCGGGTGTTGAAATGGCTCCTATACGCGGGTATGGCAATCGTGCTGCTCGGCTTTGTCCAGCTGCGGCTCTTGCCGAATATCGGCATACTGGCGAAGTACGGTTGGGATCCGCATGTCGGGCGGCTCGTCTCGACTTTTCTCGATCCGAACTACCTGGGCGGCTTTTTCGCCATACTGCTCAGCCTGGTGCTGGCCTGGTTCCCGCTGCGGAACTGGCGAGGCTGGCTGCTGACTCTTATTATAGTGCTGGCAACCATGCTGACCTACTCCCGGAGCGGTTATCTGGCGGTTGGTATCGTGTTGTTGCTGTACGGGCTACGGTATTCCTGGAAAATTGTGGCGATCGCGCTGATCTGCGTGGTGCCGTTAACCGTGGCGATTCCCCGGATTCAAGAACGGGTAGTAGGCGCTTTTCATATTGATACCACTTCACAAGACCGGATCGATTCCTGGTTGGTGGCGCTCTCGGTTAGCAATGACTATCCGGTAACCGGGGTCGGATACAACAGTTACGCCACGGCTCAGGAGCACATCGGCGCTTTGAAGGTTGGCAGCACTAGCCGGGCGGCGGCCGGGAGCGACAGCAGTTTATTAAATGTTCTGGTGGATACCGGTCCGCTCGGGCTGGGTCTGTTTTTGGCGGCTCTCGGGTTAGTATGGTGGGACGCGGATAAAAAGCGGGCGGATACCTCCACTCCGTCCGGTGTGGCGGCGCAGACATTATACATGGTAATGCCGGCTCTTTTCATTTATACCTGGTTTGTTAATGCGCTATTTTATCCGTTTATCCTGTTGATACTAACCTTGTTGGTTGGGGTAATGTACAGCTGGCGAGGGAAGGAGTAATCTGTCGATGAGTTTATCTTGCTTTTTTATGTAATTTTACTCACAATATAATTTAGATACGTAAATTTATTGGTCATGAAGTTAGCAATTGTTATCGCTGCATATAACGAGGAAAATTCAATTCACTCGACTCTTTCTAGTTTACCGAAAAAATTAGACGGCATAAACTGTATTGTCCCCATTGTGGTTGATGACGGTTCAACTGACCGGACGGGTGAACTAGCTGAGGAAGCGGGAGCCCAGGTGCTAACTCATTTAATCAATCGGGGACAAGGAGCGGCGCTGAAAACTGGCTTTGATTACGCGGTTAAGTACGGGTATGATCTAGTGGTTACTTTTGACGCGGACGGCCAGCATCAGTCGGAAGATATTCCGGCTCTTATTCGTCCGATTGTGGATGGCAAGGTAGAGGTTACTCTCGGCTCACGGTTCAAGGGGAAAAAAGCGATTAACATGTCCTATAGTCGGAAAATTGTGTTATTGATAGGAGTTATCTTTACACGGCTGATTTCTCGTATATCGGTAACCGATACGCATAACGGTCTGCGAGCGTTCAGCAGAAAAGCCTTGCAAACTATTGAACTGATGCAAGATAAAATGGAACATGCGTCGGAGATCTTGGATCAGATCAGTCGGCATAAGCTCTCTTTTATGGAAGTGCCGGTCACGATTAAGTACTCGGATTACTCTCTTCAAAAAGGTCAAAGGAGCAGTCAGGCGTTAAAGATTGCCTTGACTATACTGTTCTATAAGATGGTGAGATAACCATCGGTTAATCGGATGAATCTTTTTTCCTTTTTCGGACTAATATTTGTAATCTTTGCCTGGAGCCGGGCCTTTAATCGCGTGCGCACCAAGCTGATGTCTTGGCGGGAGTTTTTGTTTTGGAGCGTTATCTGGTGTACGGCGGTAGTAATCTTAATTTGGCCCTCTTATAGTACGAAACTAGCATCATATATCGGTATCGGTCGTGGCGCCGATGTGATTGTCTATTTTTCTTTATTGCTTATTTTCTATCTACTCTACCGGATCTATGCCTATATTGACACAATTGAGAGAGATATAACCAAGTTAGTGCGAGTAATGGCCGTGGAGCGCCAGAATGTTAAAAGCAAGAAGCTGTAAGCGTAAAAGAACTTTACTTTTTAAAGTTACCGGTAAAACGTGTTGATTTTTAATCCTCAGTCCGGCTGTGCAAGTACCAATCAACCAGCCGTTCTTGATGGGGTTAGGTAAGCCCCGATGCAACTATAAGAGGTTTCTTAACTTACTCTCCACTAGCTTTTTCTGGCGTATCTGTTTCTCACAGAGCCTGAACCAGCAGGAAAAAAGCAGTGGACTACCTGATCTTAATAATTAGCACCTTGCTATCGTCGTAGACAATCGGATACCCAAGGTGAGCATAGACATTGCGGTTAAGTAAATCGGCTGAGGTTTGGCGATCCTGATTAGCGGTATTTAAGGCGTCGAGCTTGTGGTAAGAAAACAAGAAATATACCGGATTGTTGTCGGAATTCTCTGCCTTAATTATCTGGTCTTTTTCATCTTGAATCACGCTAATTTGTTTATCGACTAGAGTGTGATTTTGATAAAACTCAAGCGTTTGAATGATCTGATCCTGGATCGGAATGATTTGGTCTTTAGAAGCCTTGAGTAATGTGGCCTTTACCAGCTGTTTAAAACTACTGATATCAAGAGTCGAAGTGACCGGTATTTGGATGTATTTATCCCGATTAGCGTAAACGCTGACAAGGTCAATGTTGTCCTGGGAAGATAATATCAAAGCATTCGGCTCGAGGTTGTGCTCGATGAATTTTACGCCCGGCAGCTCAGCGCGGTCAATTTCCTTGATGTTGGTTTTAGCGACATATAGCGTGCCAGAGTAACCGATTAAAATCAGTCCGATCAGGACAGGGGGTAAAAATTTAATCTTGAGAGAGTTTTTCTCGATAATTTCAACCACGAGCACCAGTAGTATCACTACCGGCAAAATCAAGTGAATCCATGCACGAGTAGGTAAAAATGCCAAGCCGATTCTTGGAAAAAACTCGGCGACCAAGAAGAAATAAGCAAAATAGAGAAGGGGGGGCAGCAAGTATATACCAATTTTTAATTTATTTTTTGCCAACCGAACAAAACCAAATATTAACACTGCCAGAAGAAGAACTCCGTTATAAAGGTAGTATAAAAGGATGTTTTTGCCAACAAAACTTACTATAACCCCATCGGCATCAATGTAGTGATTGAGGAACCACCAGTGCCAAGTTAAAATGTCCCCACTGAGCATCTCAATGATTCCTTTTGTTCTGGTAATTTCTGGGTTAAGAATAGAGCGAATATTCAATATCTCGAAATAAGGGATAACAAAAATTACAAACAAGATCAGGTGCTTCCAGGTAATTTTTTTCTCGATGAATGTTAAACGCCGGAAGTGAATTGATAAGACAATCAGCGAAACTAAAAATAAGATAAAGCTCAGTTCG
>JAGWZN010000089.1 GCA_018968785.1 Patescibacteria group bacterium | reverse complement strand
GACCGTACAGGCTACTACCGGCAGCAATCTCCTTCACCCTATTCCGCCGCAGATGCTCCAAAAAACTGTGGGCCTGCACCTGGGGACTAAGATGATAAACCAGCCGGATCTCCCCATTCTCAGGCACCATCTCCGCGAACACCGGCGGGATCAGCTCCTGCAATTCGGCTAGATAGGCGGTCCGGGCGGTTTGAATCACATCATGCAGTTCGGCCAGCCGCTCATCCCAGAAACAGAGCTCCCCCTCGACCGACAACCCGTCCCCGATATTTTTGAGTAGTCGATTACGCTGCTTTAGCACCTTTCCAAGCTGCATAATCGCCTGTACATAGACGGTCGATGTCTGAGATATCACCCGGTCAATGTACTGCCGACGGTAGGCCGGAGCACCGTATAAGAGCGATAAATCATCCGGCTGAAATAGGATAGTCGGAAAATGACCAATTATCTGCTGAGCCCGCCTACTCACCCCATCAATCCGCATACGCTTCATGTACGGGTTCAGCTGAATAACCAACTCCTTCTCCTCGCTGATCACCCGGCAGAACGGCGCGCCCCACCGCACCACTTCGGTATCTTTATCTGTTTTCCAGGAGGTAGTAAGGGAAAGCATGGAGATCGCCTCCAAAACCGTAGTCTTGCCGACACCGTTATTACCGGTAATAACGGTCAACGGCGCAAACTGAAAGTCACGTTTTTCAAACTGGCGAAAGTCTTCAAGATACAGCGCGGTAATCATGAATCCAGGCGAATCGGCATCACCAGCTGGAGGTAATCAGGTGCTTCAGTTGCAATAAGCAGCGCCGTAGTCGGTCCGCTAAACCGCAGTTGGAGATGATCGGCCCCGCAGGCGGTGCAGGCATCAAGCAAGAATTTGGCGTTAAACGCGGTTTTAAGCGGCTGGAAGCCGTCCTGAACCAGCGCGTAGATAGTATGCCGGGTGCTTCCTTTTTGGGATCCGTAGCTTGCCACAGAAAAAGCGCCGTCCCCATCCACTTCCAGCATTACGTTACTAACCCCGGCTTGGGAGAAAACCGAAGAGAGCCGGAGCGCCTGCACCAGTTCAGAGGTAGTAACTTCGGCAACCGCTACCGCCCCGGTCGGAATAATCGACTGGTACTTGGGGAATGAGCCGGTAATCAAGCGGGAGTATATCTCCACAGTGCCAAGCCGCAGTAGAACCTGTTGGTCACCAATCTCCATCTCGATATCCGCCGCATCCGGATAACTGCCGGCAAGCCGGATCAGCTCTTGCGCGGTACGGCCGGGAAGAAGAACGGTCAGACTCTCTTGAATAGGAATAATGGGGATTTTCCTCTCCACCAGCCGGAAACTATCGGTGGCTGCCAGGGTGACAGCGCCGCCGGTCAACTGCATGTACACGCCGGTTAGCACCGGACGAGCCTGATCAATCGCGCAAGCAATTACCACCTGTTTTAAGGCGTCGACTAGCTCTAAAAACGGTAAGCGGACTTTTGTGGCTTTTTCAACCTTGGGCAGCGGAGGAAATTCATCAGCATCGATACCGGCAATCCGGCCGGTCACTTTCTGGCTCCGGCACACCAGCTCAAACGATTCCAGACTGAAATTAATCGTGTCATCCGGATTTTGGTGGATAAACTCCTGAAACACTTTGGCCGGCACTGTAAAGGTTCCCTCCTGCTCCACCTTGGCCGGCAGATAGGTGGTCATGGCAATTTCTAAATCCGTCCCACTGATCCGGAGAATCTTATCATCCGTTTCCAGAAGCACATTCGACAGCACCGGCAGACTGTTCCGCACCGTGATAATCCGGGCAACCTGTTGAAGCTGTTTATCAAGCTGTTCTTTGGAGCAAGAGAATTTCATTGTGGATAACTTGTGGATATGTTGGGGATATCTCCTCTTTTTCCCCAGCCGGTTAGCTGGTAAGGGGACAGCGCCGGTTTTTCCTCCGGTTTTCCCCGGCTTTTTCCCACGGTTCTCCCCATAGTATACCATGAAGTTGTCGGCTCTGCGTGTCTATATTTTCGATTTTCCACTTTTCCACCGCTGTTATTATTGTTACTACTACCTTTAATTAATAAATAATGACTTACCGGCTGCCCGTGTAATATAATTCCTTAATCCGTTGCAACTCATCCGAAAGCTCGGCAGACTTCTTTAACTCCTTCTCAATCTTTTCGACCCCGTGCATTGCGGTAGTATGGTCCCGTCCGCCAATCTCCCGGCCAATAGTCGGAAAGGTCATCCGCAGCTCATTTTTAAGCAGATACATAAGAACCTGGCGGGGTTTGACCAGTTCTTTCTGTCGCCGCTGGCCGATAATATCTTCCGGGGTGATGTCATAAAATCGACAGACTACCTCTCGAATCTGTTCTAAGCCGCTCTTCTTGAGAGGTTTGCGGGAAATGAGATTCCGCAAGGCGGACTGAACCAGATCCACGGTTGGTTCCGTGCCGGTAGCTTGGATGTGAAGCAGTACGGTGGTTAGCGCCCCTTCCAACTCCCGGATATTCGTCTCGATTTGGTCGGCAATATAAGCTAAAACCTCATTCGGCAAGGTGACACCCTTTTCCTGGCATTTGGACAGAAGAATAGCCTGCCGGGTTTCCAGGTCGGGAAGCTGCATGTCAGCAATCATGCCCATACTGAACCGGCTGGATAGACGTTCTTCCAGGTCGTTAATATCGCTCGGCGCCTTATCAGAGGTAATAATAATCTGCTTATCGGTCTGATACAGGGCGTTAAAAGTGTGGAAAAACTCTTCCTGGATGCCATCCTTCCCGGCCATGAATTGGATATCATCAACCAGAAAAACATCGACGTTGCGGTATTTTTTCTTAAAACTCTCCTGTTTGCCGGCCCGGATGCCGGCGACAAACTCATTGGTGAAATTCTCACAAGAAACATACAGAACCCGCTTCTGCGGTTCGCGGCGGATTATTTCATTGCCCACGGCCTGCATTAGATGGGTTTTCCCCAGTCCTACCCCGCCATACAGATAGAGTGGGTTGTATAGCTGGCCCGGCTTTTCGGCCACTCCCAGCGCGGCGGCATGAGCTAAGCGGTTGCGGGTGCCGACAATAAAGCTGGAAAAGGTGTATTTCGGGTTAAGGTTGGACTCTTGTTGGCTTTGGGGATGGGAATAGGAATGAGTCGCTTCCGGCGGCACCATTTCAGCAACCGGAACCTCGAAGCTACCTTCTTGGGTAAATAAAGCCGGCCCGGATACCACCACGATTTTTTTGCTGGTTTTCGCGCGCGGTTGTATGGTGTAGATGAGTTCCTTGATCGGAAAGCCGGCTTCTTTCGAAAGGGTGGCAATTAACCGTTCTTCCGCGAACTTTTTAATGAACTTGATGGCGAAAGAGTTCTCCACACCGATCTCGGTTTTTCCCGGGGTGAGAGCTAGCAGATGACTGTGCTTGAACCAGGTTTGAAAGATGGCGGGAGAGAAGTACAGCTCCAGTTCATGCATAACGGATTTCCAGGTTGTGGAGAGTTGCTCTTCGGTCATGAGTCGTGGAAAAGAGGTATAAAAAAGGGCCTTGTTCGCCCTTCACTATCCACGATACAAAAGTTATCCACAGGTGTAAATACTTATCCACATATCTTGCGTTTGTTCTTGAAGGTGCGGTATTCTGAAGAGGTAATATTAGGTATATGGCTGCAGTAGTCGAATCGCATCTTTTGCCCCCAAGTCCGCCAATTGAGGTTGAAAGTTTTACTAATGCTGGATCCAAACTTTTGAATATATATCTAAAACTAAAAAGGCAAGGGGCCATTACCCAAAACCTTCATACTGGTGATAGGGTTGTTATCCCACCAGGCGGCATGATGGCCACCTTTGGAAAGTTACTTGTTAGCCCGTTAGAGAATCCGATTCCTCAGGTGTATGATCCAGAAAGTGGGGTGATGAGAGCGGTTGCTGGTCGAGAGTCTGTTGGAATGGCGATAGAGGGTCCTGGGGTTATAAAGACAGGACTTACGCATTTTCCTAAAACATGACTACGGTAGGTGTCGCTAAATAGTCCCGAATAGCCGGAGCAAGTATTTTTAGTTTAGTCTGGTAACTGGTGAGTCCCGTGGTAAACCG
>JAGWZN010000088.1 GCA_018968785.1 Patescibacteria group bacterium | reverse complement strand
TATGCCGGGAAATTGCCGGAGAGATTGCGGCCGGCCGTGATTGTGTCAACCGGATGCACTTTTTAGCCGATCCCCAGCCTTTCCACCAACTGCTGTCGGAATTACAAAGCGCTATCGACCTCACCCTTTCCGAGCGGAAAAAGATGAGAGAGTTCCTCTCGGGGCTAAGGAAAAGGGCTACAAAAAGCCAGAACTAATTCTGGCGCTAAATATAGTTTTTCCCCGGATTGGTGACCAGAATATCATGCGGATGGCTTTCGGTCAGAGAGGCCTGAGTAATCTGAATAAACTCGGACTTATCACACAACTCCTTAAGGGTGCGGCTGCCGACGTAGTACATGCCGGAACGGATGCCACCAATGGCTTGGTCGACCAACTGCTGAACCGTGCCGCGGATCGGCACCAGCCCTTCCACCCCTTCTGCCACTAGCACGGAGTTATCTGTATAGGTTTTGCCGTGGAACTCACCTTCCGATTTAATACCCGCCCCTTTTTGCATAGCGCCAATCGATCCCATTCCCCGGTACTGCTTAAATCGGAATTCTTGCGTTTCTTTATCCAAACTGCTTTGGAACCGGTGCGGTACTTTTTCCCGCGGCAACGAAACGGTTTGACCGGGTGACTCGACGGCCGAGGCAAAGTACGATCCCATCATCACAGTTGAAGCACCGACCGCTAGGGCCTTCACCATATCGCCGGAGTATTTAATGCCACCGTCGGCAATCACCGGCACCCCGGCTTCCTTTGCCGCTTTCGTTGTCTCAAGTAACGCGGTCACCTGAGGCACACCCATGCCGGAGATAATCCGGGTACTGCAGATCGATCCCGGCCCCATTCCCACCCGGATACCGTCCGCGCCGGCCTTAATCAGTGCCTTGGCGCCGTCATAAGTCGCGACATTGCCGGCAATCACTTCCGTTTGCGGATACTGTTGCTTGATGCGGCTAACCGTTTCAATAACCTGCTTCGCGTACCCGTGCGCCGAATCAACCAATAGCACGTCAACTCCGACTTTTCTTAATGCCTCGACCCTCTCCTCATATCCTTTACTAGCTCCGATAGCCGCCCCCGCTAGGACATTCTCCGCTTTAACCGCCGCCACTTCATCCGCCTGCTGCTCAACCGTTAAGTTTCGATGAATAAAACCGATCCCGCCGGCTTTCGCCAGCGCGATCGCCAGCTCACGCTCAGTCACGGTATCCATCGGCGAAGAGACAAGGGGAATACGCAACTTAATCTTTTTGGTCAGAGCGGTTGTCAGATCGATTTCGTTCCGCAGGAAGTCGGTATAACCCGGCAAAAGCAAAATATCGTCAAAAGTAAGAGCCTGGGAAAGCCCGAGTATTTTTTTAGTCATACCTCACATTACCGTCTAACCTCAGCTTTTGTCAACCGTACCGAGAGAAAGAGGCGCGCTTATTTGACGGGTTCGCTGCCTGAGCTTATACTGAAGTTACCTATTCATAAGAGGGGAAAATGAAGAATAGAATGTCGCTTACCAAGAAAGAGCTGGTCTTTTTTATTACGTTTGTCATCTTCGGATCAGCCGCCGCGGTCGGATATTACGAATTGAATAGGTCTGTTAATGCCGACTATCTCGGCAGCTCGCCGTCCGCGTCCAGTACCAGCCTCAGCCAAGCCTCATCCAGCAGTAGTAATCCGGCAATAACTCCCTGGTACTCCGCCACCCCGACACCGGTCAACGAGCCGAACCGGTGCACCGTTAGCCTGACCGAATGTAACGCCGGCTCCTACGAAGCGTGCGCTTATTACAATCAATACTGCCGGCCGACGCCCGGTCCGACCGCCACTCCGATCTACCACACTCCGACCCCGCTTCCTTCTCCGAATAGCTGCGCCGACCTATTGGCTCAATGTAACAGCGGCAATAGCGCCAGCTGTGTCAGTTGGACCAATCAGTGCCGACCGACGCCGAAAGTAACCGCCACTCCGGCCGCTACATCAGCGCCCACTCCCAAGCCAACTAATTCTCCCGCGCCCAAACCGGCGGTTACGCCAGCCGCTACCGCCACCGCGACACCGGCTTCTCAGCCCACGAGCACGCCGTCACCGACTTCTGTTGCTACTTCCCAACCGGGACCCATCACCACCCCGCCATACTTGGCCGCCCCGATTCCGACGGCAACACCGTTCCCCCTACCGGTTGAGAGCCCCAGGCCCGGCTATATTATTATCTGGGATTCCGTTACCTCCGCCATCCACCACGCCGTTACCAGCTTCTTCCACCTCTTTTAGAGCTAACTATCGCGCCTGAAGCGCCATTTCGGCTTGGCCGGAATCTGTGCTATAGTTAGGTATGGACACAATTATCGTACTCGACTTCGGCAGCCAGTACTGCCATCTTATCTCTCGCCGGCTTCGCGACCTGGGCGTCTACTCGGAAGTGTTGCCGGCAGCTACACCGGTCGATACCTTGCAGGCAATTCCTGAATTGAAAGGGGTAATCCTGTCGGGCGGCGCCGCTTCGGTGTACGATTCCGACGCACCGGCAGCCGATCCTGAGCTGCTGTTAATTGGCGTGCCTATTCTTGGCATCTGTTACGGCCACCAACTGATAGCCCATCTGGACGAAGGCAAGGTTACCGCCGGTACAGCCGGCGAGTACGGTCTGACTTCCCTCACGGTTCAACGGCCAGGAAAGCTGTTAGAAGGAGTCGGGCCGACTATTAATGTCTGGATGAATCATGGCGATATCGTCGAGTCCTTACCGTCAGATTACACGGTAACCGCCACCACCGCGGATGCGCCGGTTGCCGCGTTTGAGAATACCAAGCGCGGACTGTACGGCACGCAGTTTCATCCCGAAGTCGCTCACACCGAAAAAGGCGCGGAAATGCTGGCCAATTTCGTTTTCGACATCTGCCAAGCCCGGGCCGAATGGAGCCCGGATAGCGCCATGGCGGCAATCACAGCCGAAATCGAACAGGCGATTGGCGGGAAGAAAGCGATTATCGGCCTGTCGGGCGGTATTGATTCGTCGGTTGCCGCCCTGCTGGTTAACCGCGTTTTAGGAAAGAAGTTGGTGGCGGTATATGTCGATACCGGGCTGATGCGGTATCGGGAAACCGAACTGCTGAAGGAAACGTTCGCGCCGTATCATCTGAATTTGCGGGTGATTGACGCGTCGGCGCGGTTCTTTGCCGGGCTGAAGGGAGTGACCGACCCGGAAGAGAAGCGCAAGATAATCGGCCGGCTGTTTATTGAAGTATTTGATGAAGTGGCCGCCATTGAAAAGGCGGACGTTTTAATTCAAGGCACAATTTACTCCGATCGGATTGAGAGCGGAGCCACAAAGCACTCCTCCACCATTAAGTCGCATCACAACGTCGGCGGCCTGCCGAAAGATATGAAACTAACAGTATATGAGCCGTTGCGCGAGCTGTATAAGGATGAGGTGCGCCGCGTCGCCGCCGAGCTCGGTATGCCAAAAAGTATTACCGGCCGGCAGGTGTTTCCGGGTCCGGGCAACGCTATCCGCATTATCGGCGAAGTAACGCCGGAAAAAGCGGAGATTGTCCGCCAGGCTACCCATATTATTGAAGAGACGCTCAAGGAGCATAATCTGTACGACCGCGTCTGGATGTCATTTGCCGTACTGCTGTCGATTAAGAGCGTCGGTATTCAGGGCGACGCCCGCAGCTATAAATACCCGATCGTGGTGCGGATTGTGGAGTCGCAGGATGCCATGACCGCCAACTTTGCCGATATTCCCCATGCCGTGCTGGAGCAGATCTCGACCCGGATCACCAATCAGATCAAAGCGGTGAACCGGGTGGTGTACGACATCTCCAATAAGCCGCCGGCAACGATGGAGTGGGAATAGCTAGGGCAGATCAATCCTACGAAGAAAAACCCTGTGATGGGTCATAGATCGGAATAATCAATATAATCCCTGATCTTATCGATGTTTATTTTTTTTTGTTCTTTTGTCGGTTTAACCATGTCGAAGAACTCCGATATGTCCCGCCGTTTCTTAGAACCAGTCTCAAAATTGCTACCTAATTAACAGATCTCTTTTACCTCCTTTGGTACGGTGGGCCCGTTTACTCGTAACATAGGAGGTAT
>JAGWZN010000087.1 GCA_018968785.1 Patescibacteria group bacterium | reverse complement strand
CAGGCCAAACTAAGAAGAAAGGCGCGAAAAGTCTGGAAAACCGATAACTGCGAGTTTCCGCTACGCCGGTTAGTTAGCTGCGCCTATTGCGGTAAGAAAATGACAGCCAGTGTTTGTCGAGGTAAGAACCCGAATAAGAGCTATCCGCATTACACCTGCAATAACCGAGAGTGTCCGGCCAATCCAAAGAATATTACGGCCAGTAAAGTTGAGAGCGACTTCTTGAAACTGCTGGAAGCGATTGCTGTCGATCAGCAACTATTAGAGATGGCAAAAAAGATTGCCACCAAAAAGTGGGAGGAAAAGCTGGAAGGGGCGGAAATCGAAAAGCTGACCATTGAGGCCGAAATAAAGAGCATCGAGAACCAGATTGATGAGTTTATTGAGCTTATTCCCACTACTCACTCAGAGACCCTTAAGGCGCGTTATGAGGCCAAAATAGAAGGCTTGGATCAGCGCATTAAGGATCTCCAAATCAGCCTGCAAGACAAAAAATACCCCGACTTTACGGAGGCACTTAATTTGCTGCTAAAATTTCTTGGAACACCTGCAGAGGCGTGGCAAAACGCAGGCAGGGAGCTCAAATCTATGGTTCACGGACTTATCTTCACTGAGAATCCGAAGTATGCGGTACAAACAGGTTTTGGAACACCTAGTTTGACGCTCCCATTCCTCATAAAACCAGAATACTGTGACGAAAATTCAAAGATGGTGGAGGTGGCGAGAATTACACTCGCGTCCAAGATGGTGGTGATGAGGGTTCTCCATGTTCAGTCTCTAGTAGTACCAAGATAAAAAGCTAGAGACCCCCTTTTACCTTGGTTCTTCCGTTAGCTTACCGGCAATGACGGAAGCTACTGCCGGGCATCCTAACAATATGGCGCTTCTCTCTTCCGGTTAGGAATCAGAAGAGGAAACGGCTCACGCGTTTAGGCGTAAGCAGGTGCGAAAGTAGCCGGAACGAACAAGTTCGCCAAGACTTCCTTTACGCGGGCAAATGCAGTTGCATTTACGGTTGTGTACGGATTTACGAGGTAGCACACCTCCTCGACATGCTGATATCACGACCGGCTCACCCTGTCGAAGTTATACACCCCCACGTTGTTCAAGTGCGCTGCCTATCCGGCAAGCTCCCGCACTGTACCACAAAACCGGGGGTCTTGTCAATTTGGGGTTTGTAAAGTATACTTTACATGAAGTCAACTACTTTTCATATGTCTGAAGATAAACCGACAATTCATATACGCATTCGTGATTTACGCCGGGAGAAGGCTCTTACTCAAGAAGAATTAGCGGAAGCGCTTGGCCTGTCACGTCAATCGATTAACGCCATGGAAGCCGGTCGTTGTCTGCCCAGTCTGCCGGTAGCGATGCAGATTGCCTCATTCTTTGCCGTTCCATTAGCCACCGTTTTTGATCTTCATCAACATGAACAGAATAACCTTCAGGAGGAACCGACAATGTCTCCACTGGTACCTTGGTCGCCTCTACGAGAGATGCGGGAGGCGCTTGATGAGTTAATGGATGAAACCGCCAATTGGCAAACGGCCGGCTCGACTATCGGACCGGCGGTTAATATTACCCAAGACGGTCGCCATCTGATAATCGAGTTGGCCCTGCCCGGTTTTCGGAAAGAGGATCTGTCGATTGAGGTGGGAGAGGACTTCTTGACGATCGCCGGTCAAACCGGAAAAGCTGAGGAAGAGACCGGCCGGCAGTACTATCGACGGGAATTTGCCCAGAAGAGTTTTCGGCGCACGGTTTCTTTACCGGCGCTGGTGGAGTCGGCAAAGGCGGAAGCGGAGATGAAACACGGGATACTGACGGTGACTATTCCGAAAGTGGTGGAAGAAAAGCCTAAAACTGCTAAAATTAATATAAAATCAGCCGAGTAAAACTTTTTTTGTGGCACGTTTTCCCAAACCGAAACCGCTGATTGTCGCGGGAGCCTGTTTGTTGATCGGACTCTTGGCTTATTTCTTCTGGGCCTTGCCGGATTCGGCCGCCGAGACCGCTTCCCAGCTCAGTCAGTATAGTCAGTTTCCTCCTTTAAAGCCAACCGATCGCCTGACCATTATTTCGCCTCATTTGGATGATGAGACCATCGGTTTGGGCGGGTTCATCGCGCGGGCGCGTCGGGAGCAGGTGCCGGTGTCGGTAATCTTTATGACGAACGGCGATGACAACCCCATCGGTGCCGATTTTGAGTTTCGGACGGGGTATCCAGGTCCCAATCAACTGATCCAGTCCGGTATGGTCCGGCAACACGAAGCGATCAACGCCCTGGCTCAGCTGGGGGTGAGCAGCAACGAGATTTACTTTCTCGGGTTGCCTGATCGAGGGCTGAAATCGTTACTGCAGCCGCAGTACGCGAGTCAGCCGTACCGCGCGCCGGGTACACTGGCTTCCGACTCCCCGTATCCAAACTCGTACCAACCGAATATTCCTTACACCGGTGACGCGATTCGGCAAGCCTTAACCCAAGCCATTAACCAGACGCAGCCGACACTGATTTTTACGACCTTGCCTCAAGATCATCATGCCGATCACGCCGCCACCGCGGTATTTGTACAACAAATAGAACCTCAACTGACGACCCATCCGACCCTTTACTACTTTTTAATCCACTACAGCCGTTATCCGAGGCCGGCCGGTGTTAACCACACGCTACCGCTTCTACCACCCAAGCCGTTCGATCAAGAGAAATGGCAGATCATCCCGTTGGACGCGGCTGATATTAACCGCCAACAAGCGGCGACTAATCAGTACAAGACCCAGCTGCGTATTCCGCTCCTGGGGCGATTAATGCAAAGTTTTGTCCGCAGCAACGAACTGGCGTTGCCGGCAAGCTGATTATATAAGTAAAGCAGTAGAATATGGATGCATCGGTCATTCAAAAACGGATTGAGTTATTGGAAAATGCGAAAAAAGAGTACCAAATTAAAAAGCAGATGCTAGCTGATAGTCTGGCTACCGACGAAGAGCTGTTAACCTTGGAAGAAGAATCCAAGAACGCGAAACGAAAGCTTACTGCGCAAAAACAGGCGTTATTGAATGAACCGGAGAACCGGAAACTGCAAGCCGATTTGAAAGACTTGGCTCTGGAGATGAAAGATTTGAAGGCGTTGCTGGGCGACGAGCTGCTGGCATATTTTATGGAAAGCAAAAGTTTAGAGTATACGGATCCTTCCGGTCAGAAGCGGCGTTTTAAGGTATCGGCGCAGTTCACCAGCGAAAAGCCGGAGTAAGCGGAGCGCATAAAAAGAGAGGATACACCCGCAGCTTCCATTCGAGTGTATTCCTCTCATCTTTAGTGTAGCAGAGCGCTTTCCGCTTACGCAATAATTTGCTAAAGTATAGCTGATATCCGGGAGGTGCGGGCAGTTAGCTCAGGTGGTTAGAGCGCTACATTGACATTGTAGAGGTCACTGGTTCGAGTCCAGTACTGCCCACCATACTAGAAGACTTGAGAAGAGGTAGCCGGTCATAAGGTTCAGCGAACTTATGGCCGGTTACTTTTTTATCTGCGATAACCATATTCGAGAAAATTGCAGACATGACTAAGTTGATTCGGGCCAGGCTACCACTATCTCGAATTTCTTTAAACTTCTCCGGCAACTTTTCCATTGCGGACTTGAACTCCGCGTAACTGGGTTCCATAAGCTTTAAATCGCTCAGCCTTCTTTCAGTATCGCGCAACTCCGAAGTAACTCTCTCCATTTCTCGTCTGATATCAGGTAATTCTTTCTCGATCCTCTCACTCGCAAAGTTTCTTGCTGTCTGGGTTGTTGCATTTGAGAGGGCGCGATTCAGCTCAGTTTCCTTACCGCTTAGTTGCTCTCCCTTTTCCCTTAATGCCCGCTTACTCTGATTCAAGTCGCGCAGCTCATCCTCTGCCTCCTTGCGCATTTCCTCGATAAATCTGTTGTATAAGTCTACGCCTGAAAAGTCATAGGACTCAAACGCAGTCTGTGGGTAGTGTACCATTTCAGTGTGTAAGGCCATAGAAAAAGGGCAGGTACAATAGAGTTGTACTTACCCCTAACAAAAGGAGAATCTCTATGGCACCTACCCAGAGCCAGTCTAGCAAAATTAAACGA
>JAGWZN010000086.1 GCA_018968785.1 Patescibacteria group bacterium | reverse complement strand
CTCGCTAAGAAGCGTCAACCGGAAAGCCTCACTGAAGCGCAAACTTGCCGCTGGCAACTTTGCTTTCAGTGTTCGAATCCCTCTTCCCATCAAACAATGAAAAAGACAGTCTGTGGGGAGTGCTGCCGTCTTACGGACAACCTATAGACATCACATTATGAAATGAGACTAAGAATCACTTCCAACGGCGTCGGCCGGTGTCAGAACCTGCGCGGCGCAGTCAACGTATCTACGGATACGCCTCCTTTGCTGCTCGGTTCTTCCTTGCCCGGCACTCGTTGGAAGTGATTCTTGTAGAAAGGTATGGTAGTCTCGTTTCATGATGTGATGTCTATAGTGATATTAATTAAGCAATAGACGACGACGCGACTAATGTAGCGGCCGCCGGTTCTATCTGATACCGATGACGCAGAAGTTTTTCCAAATTGTGTAACTCGCTCTGCTTTTGCTTGAGTTCCCACCGGATTTTTCCAGGCGGTCGTTGTGCATTTGCCTGCTTCTTTTTTAAAAGCGCTTGTAATTCTTGCAGTTGCCGCTGATAGATTAATAGGCGCCCCGTATCTTGCTGAATATTTTGTGCGTGCTGTATCACATCACTCCTGAGCTGCAATTTTAGAGGAAAATCAAGCCAGGAAACCCGCGCTTCTTTCTCCTGCGCTCTTCTCCACTGTTCTTGTTCCCCGGTGAGCAGGATGCCACGATTGCAAACTAATGCCTGAATACTTTGAATTTCTCGCGAAATATCATCTACTGATCTGGGTATCTTTGAGACTACTCTTGCCTCCCGTAGTTCTTCCATTAGCCGGGCTATTTCACCCACCAACCGCCCCACTCGCTCAAGCAAGCTATGCATCTCGGCCCACTGTCGTTCCTTCGCCTCGTACCGCAACCAATCGAATACCTGCGTGTATTCAACTCGGAGAGCTGAAAGCTGCTCCTGTTTTTCCGGATTGTGTTCCCAATCCAGCGGATATACAGGTTGATCACTCGCCACATGAAAACCAAGAGCAGTGAGCGGGTTCGGATCACTCGTCCAGCTATCGGATTGGTCATAAGGATAGACGGACGGCATATATTGGCCATTGATATTAGGAGCCTCCATGGCTGCTTTTATCCGATTAATAAATCGCAGATGTCTCTCTAATCTGCTTCGCTTTACAGTATTATCGTTATCTGCAGGTCCGGCGCTATCCAGATTAACCAAACATTGCACAAAGTTATTTTCCAAGAAATGGGTAGGTGTACCATCGAAAGCTACTCGCAGCATTCGACCGATATAAAGAGCCCGCTCGTGTCGATTATTCTCTCTACGCACTTCGAGAGGATACCTGGAAAATCCGCACGCGAAATCTGCAAAATTTAAGTGATAATTTGTCCCTAACCCTTTGATAACCCACTCCCCTCCATAGTCATCCATTGATGTGACCCCCTGGTGCCTCATATCATCTTCAAGAAAGGCAGTTACGGTACGGCGGATAAATTCAGTTCGAGTCAGATTGGCAAAACGGCGGCCTCCTCTCAATTTGCAATCCGCCAGCCGCTCGGTTACCTTATCCACAAACGCTCCCACGTTCTATTCTCCCATCCACTTTCTCCACCAGTCTTCTCCGAAACCTTCGAAGGTTGGTTTGGTGGTTCCGGGTGAGTAACCGCATTTGAAGTACCGGTGCAATCCGGCGACATCGCGCTACCACGCGAATTATTATCAATAGATATATGAATCTCGCGATACATTAAGCAACCGCCACTTCTGATGCGTATCTGGTTAACTTCTCAGGTGTAAAATAATATCATACTACCTTACCAGTAGCAACTCTTCTGTATGCAAGTTGTTTAGCGCTGTGTTCTAGTCGGAATAGAGCAGGGAACTAGCTCTATCCCTTAACCAATAACAGCTCAGTAAAGTAGGCGTCTGGTTTGGTGCTCGGTTTGCTGGTATTCGATTGCATTATTCTAAATTTAGGAAATAATTCGATTATCTTTTTTTGGAGAGAGATAATATACTTCACTATCCGCTCCGGCTACCGTTTCGGTAAACTTTTCTGCGCCTGAATCATTGCTGAAGAACCGGAGGAGAAACTGGGTGCCCGGTCTGCTATGGATGTTAATGGACTGAGCGTAATCCGGATAGCATTCGGGAGGCAGGCAATGAATGGCGGCCCAGTCAATTATGAGATCGAACGTTATTTTTGGGGCGAGGAAGTCCCAGTTGGCTATATTTCCCACTATAAAACGGCATTGCGGATCCGCTCCGACTTGCCGGGCGTTATCCTGGGCAATTTTAATGGCTTGGGGAGCGATATCAACACCTAGTACCGTGCTAAACTTTGTCCGCTGAGCTAGGTAGATGGCTTTTTGCCCGGTTCCACACCCTAAGTCAATGGCAGTTGTTCCCGTTAAAATGTTACGGTCAACTAAATCCTTGAACCAGTCGGCTTGGGTATGCTGCCAGGGGATACGGTCTATCGGTTGTTGGTAATAAATATCCCAGAAAGAAATAGTTTTGCAATGATTCATTATCTCTCTTATTGTACTCGGTCGCCGTGTGGGCTCAAAATGCCTCGCGATGGAATACCTTGTCAGGTTATTATCTCGTTCACCTGAGAGGCCGGGATTCGCTTTCACCGGTTTTCCTTTCTTAGCTCGCTTCCGCGCTCGCTAAGAAGCGTCAACCGGAAAGCCTCACTGAAGCGCAAACTTGCCGCTGGCAACTTTGCTTTCAGTGTTCGAATCCCTCTTCCTATCTTACAATGTAAAAGACAATCTAAGACTGTCTTTTACATTGGCGGAGAGGCCGGGATTCGAACCCGGGAGCCCCTTATCGGAGCTAACTCGTTAGCAGTGAGCCGCATTCGACCACTCTGCCACCTCTCCACATCTGTTTTAGGGTACCATAAACCAGATTAGCCGGCAAGGAACTGAGAGCCCTCTTCCTATGTGCCGCCTAAATGATCACTTCATGAAGCGACCCAGCGAATCGCTCCAGACATTGGGGCGCGGTTCGACTTCCGCCAGGACCTGGAGAAACAGTTGGCGGGGTTCGGCGGCGTTATTACTCGGATAACGAACTGCGATCGGCAAAAAACTTTTATTGCGGCGCTCCAGATTAATCACCGTGTAATTCCCCTCCTTTTGCGGCCAAAAACCGGCCAGATCCGCCAGTGAGTAGGCTTTATCGTCTAAACCGAGCCGCTGGTTAGTGAGAGTGATCGTCATCGATCGGACCGGAGAGCGGCGCTGAAAGATATAAGTGATGCCGGCAAGGGCCGCCACGCCGGCTCCCAAATAAAAACTCCAATCATGGGCCAGATAGCCGGTGCCCACTAAGATCAGGGCGATTATCACCGTACCCAGAATAACCTGCCAATAAAAACGCCGGGAAGGAAGGGAACGGTCCGCGGCCGGTTCCTGCCATCGGGCGATAAGCACTTCATCAGGGATTTCGGGCATACCGGGTTACCTATTCTTTGCTCTCCTCAGTATACTCCCTATGGACAGTACAGCAAAATCCAGGTTGAGCGGTAATCTCTTGGCGGAAGGGGTGAGATTCGAACTCACGGGACTCGCGTCCGCTGGTTTTCAAGACCAGTGCAATAGACCACTCTGCCACCCTTCCACTACTAAAGCTCTATTGTTATACCATTTTCCGCTCCGGTTCGCACTTATATGCAGACACCACCTGTAATCTTGTTTCATAAGATGAGGTCTTTATCTTCGCTTAAACACGGATACCGGCCCATTCCGGTAAATTTGTCGATAAGCTGGATTATGGCTAAGATCATCCACCGCTTGAATAATCTGCGGTTGAGAGAGGATCTCTCCCGGGTCTCCCACCTCAACTAAAATATAATCGGCCAGACCGATCCCCTGGGGAAACGGATAGATATGTTCCCGTTCACTAAAATGCGGTTCGATCTTGGCGGTGGCGGAGACAGAGGCATTCTGAGGTATACTAACCGCCAATTGATTCAAATAAGCGATCCCCGGAAACCCGGGTTGTAACTGTAGAGTACCACCGGTGCGGGTACCGGGTAGCGGTGACCAGAGCCATTCGCACCCGATACCGGAAGTTGCGATTAAAAGAATAAGAGTTGCCGTTAAATAGTCC
>JAGWZN010000085.1 GCA_018968785.1 Patescibacteria group bacterium | reverse complement strand
TCCGGATAGCAACTTTCACCGTCCGCAGCCGGACTGTCGGGCAACCGCCGTCCGATTAGCCGGAAGCCCAACCGGATCCAAGTGCGAAATCAGCTTTAAAGACTGCCAGATACACTGCCAGCTCCGCATTCCCGGTTTGTATAACGTTTATAACGCGCTGGCCGCTGTCACTGTCGGCCTGAAACTGGGAGTGAACGAGCGGCGGATAGTAACAAAACTTGCCGGGTTCTCCACCGTATTTGGACGGTTCGAGACCATTCGGATCGGCCGGCGCGACGCTACCTTCTGCCTGATTAAGAACCCGGCTGGCGCGACCGAAGTGCTGCGGACGATCGGTTTGCGTTCCGAGCCGTTTGAACTGGCTATTATGGCCAATGACCACTTCGCCGATGGCCAGGATGTCTCCTGGTACTGGGACACACCGTTCGAGATGATCGCGCCGCGGATCAACAGACTAACCTGCGCCGGCACCAGAGCAAACGAGATGGCGCTCCGCCTCAAATACGCCGGTTTTGCCAGCGAGCCAGATATCTTCCGCACCGAAGCCGAAGCGTTTTCGAAACTGCTGAACTCGACCAGCCAGACCGATCTGTACGTCGTCTCAACCTACACCGCTACCTTGAACCTGCAGAGAATACTGACAAAACACCGAATCAAAGCGGCCTACTGGAAGGAGTAAATATGGAACTGCACATCGGCCATCTCTATCCGAAAACCATGAGCACCTACGGCGACACCGGCAATATCATCTGCTTGATAAATCGCTGCCGATGGCGAGGAATCAACACCGTCGTGCATCAGCTAGATGTCGATACGGCTGTTCCCGAACAGATTGACCTCTACTTCTTTGGCGGCGGTCAGGATGCGGCTCAATCCTCACTCGAGCGTGACCTCTTGGAAAAAAAAGCGGATCGCCTCCTGACCGATACCGCCGCCGGCGTTCCCTTACTGGCCATCTGCGGCGGCTACCAGTTACTTGGCGCTTCTTACCATCCGTTCGATAGCCCGGTCATCCGCGGTGTCGGCCTCTTTCCGGTAGAAACCCGGGCGTCCCATGACCGGATGATCGGCGACCTGGTCATTACCGCCAATCCCCGCCTTAACCTCCCGGCTGACCAGCCGGAGATTGTCGGATTCGAAAACCACAGCGGCAAAACCGTGATTACCGATCCGGAAAAAGGGTTTCCGCTCGGCACCGTTCGGCATGGCTTTGGTAATAACGGCAGCGATCGGACCGAAGGGTGCGTCACCTATAACAGCATCGGTTGTTATCTGCACGGTTCACTCCTACCAAAAAACCCTCGCCTTGCCGACTGGTTGATTGAAAAGGCCGGCCGCCGCCACGACCCCGACTTCCACCTAACTCCGCTCGATGACCGGCTGGAATGGCAGGCTCACGCCGTTATTGTCGGCCGGTACGCTTGAGCGGGCGCAACCCGATCCAGTAAGATACCGACCGCCTGACTCAGGAACTGACTCATAGGCGTACCTTCCCGGATGAGAATTGAATTGGATAGCACCTGGCTGTCGTACAACACATCTACCGCGCTTCCGGAAGCGAAGATTGGCAGCTTCTGCTGATTAAACATAAACACCAGATTCAGTACCCGCATATCTTTCCGCAACAGTTCGGCTGAAATCAAGCCGTCCGGAATAATCAGACCGTCAAACTGCTGGCTGTCCACCATTTCAAACGGCAGATCGACCTCAATATCTTTGCCCCGCTTACCTTCCTTGACCGTTTCCACCGTGATAAACTCTTGCGGCGTCGTGACCAATACCTCGGCTCGTTCCGCTTCAAACCCCTCTTTCAACTCATCAAACTCCTCTTCATCCACCCCATCCGTAACCAGTAATAGTAGTTTTTTGCCGATTAACCGCATAGTCGTACTTGTTAAATTGACGAATCGGGAGGCCAAGGCGATCCTCAGCCTCCCTTCTGTTTGCTTAACTCCCCCCATAGGAAGAACAACTCGGGCAGAACCGCACTGAAGAAAAATATCAGGGTAAAAACTAAGAAGCCGATTGGAGTTTTTACCCACACCAGGAGATAGCCAACATAGGGAATCCCCCATCGATACCGTCCGACCACCGATCCAGGACTAATCTGCCACCCATCACCATTGATATTGGCATCACCTTTAGTATCAAATACCCGTATCGAGTGGGCGTTTAAATACACGCGGGTAAGCCGGTGGGTGACTAAAGATCCTGTTTTTATAGGTGGATGGAAGGTAATGATATCTCCTTCCCGATAGGTCCACTCCGGCTGTTTCCGGGTAAAGATCAGGGTGCCCGGAGCAATTGTCGGCCGCATACTGCCGGATAAGATCACCTGGGCCCGCCATCCCTGCACCGGATGAAGCACCAAAAAGAGCAGTGCCGCGAAACATAGACAAACCGCGATCGCTACTCCCGTTCCGATCCACTTCACCCATCCGCTAGGGAACATTGTGCTGGACTCCTGTAAAGTACAGATCGAAATTTGAGCTATCGTTGCCGGTAGTATAACTCTGGTCAAGTGTGACCTTTGCTTTATATCGCTGCGCGCTCCCGGCCGCGATTGTACTGCCGAGAGACGTCTGCGTATTACGCAAGACATCCAGCGTACCACTCATCCCGCTGCCTTGTGGCGCACCCGTATTGTCAACCGGCACGATCTCCAAGGTAGACGCGTTGTAAATCGAAGCGATCTGGTCGGAGTAATTAACCGATACCATCGTATCCAGGGAAATATCCTCCGGACTAGCGTTCTCTAAAGTAAAGTAATACTCGGCACTTTGACCAGGTACCAAATTATAGGCAAAACCGGTTGCGCTGTCGCTAAAGGTAGTAGGAGGGGAACTCTGCGAGCTACTAATCTTCAACTCTGCCGTTCCGCTGCTCACGCTGTTGCCGGTTAAAATAGCCATGGATGTTAATAAGGCATGACTTCCTTCAACTACGAATCCCAGCCAGACCAGCATCACCATCAGACTATAAAAGATTCTTTTGCGTATCCTACCGTTCATAAGACCTCCGTAGATTACTGAATACCGCGTCGACCTGTGCCCTTCGCACCGCCGGTATGATTCCACCATAAAACCAACCGATGAACTGGCAACGACTCATCAGTTAAAAAGTTATGAACGTAGGAAAAACCCTGTTTGGAAACTCTTTCCCGAAAAACTTTCCTGCAAACAGAGACAACCAGCTTGCAGCGGCAGTCGATCGCCCAGACGGTCGGCGAACACGCGTTCAATACTGATCGGATAGGTAGCGGTCGCGTAAAAGTTAACCAGTAGACCGATCGGCTGATCGGAGAGTAAGGCACCCGTCAGTTCAGCCAACTGTTCGATCCCTTCTTCCAGTCGCCAAATCTCTCCTCGCGGACCCCGACCGAAAACCGGCGGATCCATAAGAATCAGATCGTATTTTTTCCCTCGACGTACCTCTCGCGCCATAAATTTCAGGCCGTCATCTTGAATCCAACGGATAGCGGTCGGAGGCAGGCTGGAAAGGGCGGCATTCTCTTTTGCCCAGCGGATAGCACCGGCCGACGCGTCAAGATGACAAACCTCGGCACCAGCTTGCGCGGCGACAATGCTGGCCGCGCCGGTGTAGGCGAACAGATTCAGCACCCGGGCAGGTCGGTTACTGGCCATAATACGCTCCTTCAGCCACTGCCATTGAATACTCTGCTCAGGAAATAACCCAACGTGGCGGAATGGCGTCGGTCGGACAGTTACCTTCAAGCCGTTCCAAGACACCGGCCAACCGGCGCGGAGCCGATCATCCATTCGCCAACCGGTCGAGTCTTCTTTACCAATAAATACCGCCTCGGCCGACTGCCAAGCCGGGTCCTCCGGTCGGCTTTTCGGCCAGAGGATATTCGGATCGGGCCGAATAATCAGGTGTCCGCCAAAACGCTCCAAACGAACACCGTCTCCGGTTTCCAGAAGCTCATAATCCGGCCAAGATGGAGCAATAAGATTAATCATCAATATATTCATTGAACTCATTGCAAAACTCTTTTACCTTCGAACAGATTAGATTCCGAGCGAAACCGGTGAAGGATGAGGAAGCGTATCGGATATACGGTGACGAGTCCTGAATCGGTTGCAGCCGGAATCTA
>JAGWZN010000084.1 GCA_018968785.1 Patescibacteria group bacterium | reverse complement strand
GCTAAAAATACGGGTATCGGTCATGGTGATGTACATAGTCCCATTGTACCGGTATCCTTTTATGTTGTCCTAATCTGTTACGTGCTCATTCTTGTTGGAATTTGGCGATTTTCATGCTCATGCTGCGTTGGATAACTCTAGTGCTTGACATTTTTAATGTATGTAAATATAACTATAGTTACTATGAGTACGTACCCTGCTACCGTTATTAAAACCGGTAATTCCTATGCCCTCCGCCTTCCTAAGCGCTATATTGAAGACGCGAATCTCCACCTTGGGCAGAAAGTCACGATCCCGCTTCCCATTCCCAAAATCACTCAAAACCGCCAGCGTGTTCAGTCGATATTTCGACAGTTGCAGGAGCTAAACGCCTACAGGGATCTGACGGATCCGGCCGCCTGGCAAAGAGAACTGCGGCAAGATCGGCCTCTGCCCGGAAGGGAGTAGATGATCCTACTCGATACCAACATCTTCATCTATTTAGCCAAGGGAGAGCTGGCGGCCGATAGTATTGCTAATACCGACATTGCCCACGCCAGCATTACCAAAGTTGAGGCACTTGGATTTCCCGCCTTGCCGGCTAATGAGTTGCTGTTACTGACTGAGCTCTTTGAGGAGTCATATACTCTAGATCTCTCAGCGGCGATTGTCAACCAGGCAATTAGATTGCGACAGGCAAAACCGATGAGTCTGGGGGATGCCATAATCGCGGCCACCGCTTTGGAGCATAATCTGGAACTATGGACGGCAAATACCGAGGATTTCATCCATATCGAAAAGCTGCAACTGGTGAACCCGATGTCTTAATCATTCCATGTCTCTAGACCAGTTTTAACATATCAAGAAACAATCTTAAGCCGTCCGGACTGCCGGTGTATACCCTCAGATACCGGGCATCCATCCCAATATCCTCTCCCGCCATTACCGCAACCCCTTTCAGAGCGGCTTGCCGCGCCACCTTTTTCGCCTTTATTCCTTCTGATAACTTGAGCAAACAAAAGCTAGAAAAGGTCTCAATATATGACACCTGAGAATTCGCATCGCAAAACTCTTTTAATACCCGTCGGCTTTCCCGAATTGCCGCTTTTGCTCTATCTTCCTCTCGGCCATTATCCATAACCTGCAAAAGCCGCTCCAGCGCATGCAGATTATGGTTCAAATCCCGTTTATTACTAAGCAGCTTAGCCAGTACCCTATCATTCGTAGCCAGATACCCCAGCCGCTCTTCTGATAGATCGTGGCTTTTAGAAAATGAGTGAATAATCGCCAGGCGTCGATGTGGATACTGTTTCAGTAGTTCCTTACTGCTTATCTCTGGCAGAATGTTTAAGCAGCTTCGATCGATTACTACCAGCGTTTCAGAACTAGCCGACTCGATAATCACCCGTATACTTTCATCGGTAATCGGTTTCCCGGTCGGATTGTTCGGCGTAGTCAGCCAAGCCACGTCAGGGTAAGTAGCCAGCCTGTCTATATAGGCTTGAAAAGGGAACTCTAATTCCTCGTCCCGCTCCACTTTCTGGATATCGATCTGCCACTCTTCCAATTGGCACTGAAGAAAGAAGTAATTGGGCACATCCAGTAAGACGCGCAACTTTCTTCCCTTTTCCGCCAACGTCTGTACAGATAAAGCCGAAAGTAGTTGGATGATTACGCTGTTTGCCCCGTAGTTAAGCATGATCTGGTCCTTTGGAAGACCCAGTTTACTTGCCAACCGTTTCTCTACCGCGTTTTTCTTATCTATCTCCAGCTGATACTTGGCACCGTATTTCAAATCAACTACCGTCATTAAGCAACGGTTATTGCCTTTTTATAGCGGTCTTCGGTGCGAATCGGGGTAAAGATATCCAGCCCTTCAGCTACCTTGGAGAGAATGCGGCCTGAATGCGGTGTATTAGGCGGAACATACACACCTTGTCCAGACTTTAGCCTATAACTCTCGGTTCCCACCGTCATCTCAAGCTCGCCCTTAAGAATCAGGGTCATCTGTTCGTTTGAATGTCCGGCATCCGCAAATGACCAGCCCTCGCTCATCTGAAAAGTCATCAGAGTAATAGAAGGGGTGTGTACAATACGGTTATCCTCATCCGCCCAAACGTCCTGACAGAGCGGAGCCTGGGAGAAATCAAATTTGTAGGAAGTCTTTTTCATAATGTCCTGTTTATAATAGTGTTCTGTTTATAGCACACTTTTATTAAACTGTCAACATTCTTTACAGTTTACATTATCAGTTTTTTAGTATATCATTTATCTTAATCTGAATTATATATACATTGTTGCTAAATTATCTTACAATTATGGAACCATCCCAATTACTTCAAAAAATCGGACTGGATGCCAACGAATCCTTAGTTTACCTAGCCTCTCTCCGTCTTGGTCCAGCTTCCGTTCTCGCCCTATCCAGAGCCACCCACCTCAACCGGCCCTTGCTCTATAAAGTTTTAGAAAAGATGGGCACCGATGGTCTGATAACTACTACCCTATCCGGCAAACGCAAGCTATACGTGGCTATTGAGCCGTCCCAGCTCCTCCATTATCTGAAAGAAAAAGAGGCCACACTAAAAGAGGGCTTGCCGGAGATATTGGCGCTTTCTAACCTGGGCAGCCGCCGACCGAAGATTAAATATTATGAAGGCAGGGAACAGCTGCAGGAGCTGTATCGGGAAGCCGGTTATCGTACTCGCACAAAAGAGATTCTTTGCTTTTTCCCCACCAAGCATATGATTGAGGTGTTTGGGAAAGCCGGTACCGTTGAAGTCATTAAGGAAAGAATTGCTCATAAAATCCGCACCCGCACGCTACGCCCGCCACGGGGAGACGAGGTTTTTGAGGGTTCGGAGCTGCGCCAAGAAGCCCTACGGGAGGTACGCTATCTTCCAACCGAGGAACCGTTTGAGATGGGTATTATTATTTCCGATGACAAGGTTAATATATTTGCGCCGGTAGAAGAAAATTTTGGCATGCAGATCGAGAGCGCCGCGTTTTCCAAGGTGATGCGCTACTTTTTTGAAACGGTATGGGCAGAGTCGAAAGCCGAGTGAATTGACCCCACTACCGACTCACTATAAGACTACTGTACGGCTGCAACTCCTTACACGCCTTCCAAAACCCCGCATTCTCTTCCGTTTCCCCAATCGGCATCAGCAGTTGCCATTCGATCCGGCTGAAGCCTGCCCGGGTCGCTGCCGCCTCATACTCTTCCTGATTAAACTGTCCGAGTGTGGCATTCATCATCATCGCCCCATCTTTAGGCGATAGAAACTGAACTTCTACCTGATTTCCGCCCCACCGTTTGAATACCCGATTGGCAATCAGCTGGTCAAAGGCGGTAAAGTTCGGGTTCAACACTACGGAAATAAACGACCCATCCTTCTTTAAAGCACGATTGGTGGATTCAAAGAAGGTACCCAAGTAGTGGGGATCGGGCGCATACGGCAGCACCATGACGGAGACAGCAGCATCAAACTGTTCAGGAAGCTCTATATTGGTCGGATCGGCCACAAGGTACCGAATATCGCTCCCGCTCTGCTCGGCCTGCCTCCGGGCAATCTGAATCAAGTTGGGCGCCTTATCATAGGCTATCACCCGCGCGTCACGAGCAGCCAGGATTTCATCAAGACGACCATTCCCACACCCGACATCCAGGATGGATTTTCCCTTAACATCGCCAAGTGAGCGCAGAACATGTGGATAATGCAGCTGATTACGAATAGGGTCAGCCTCAATATAACCGGCGTACTCTGTGCTCATTGCGTTGTAATGATCAGAAGCTGATGGTTGTTGCTCCTGTGACAGATCAGGATTTTCGGATGTCATGGGTGTTATTTACTACTCCAATAGATAATGTTGATGGGTCAAAAAAAGATCGGATTACCTCTGGCCGTTTTTTTGTATAAACTCCTCACGTTTTCTGATTGTTTCTTGCAGATTGCGCCGAATTTTCTCGACGGCGATAAGGATTGTCAGTTTAACACCGTTACTTATCTTGTGCTTGGTCAACTCACGCAAGTCAACAATTTGAATATCCGCGTGTTCTCGCAGGTTGGGAAGTTCGACCCTAAATTCGGGTTCATTTCCAGTAGAGACCAGGTTGTGCGCTACTACATGAACGCGAAAGTGGGTGGTCGGATCTATATAACTTCCCACTACAAAGCTCTCCATCTGAGCGGGAGAGTTCTGTATCT
>JAGWZN010000083.1 GCA_018968785.1 Patescibacteria group bacterium | reverse complement strand
TGTACTAGTATTATTAGCTCCGTTGGGATTGGTACAGCTGGTACAGTCCGTGTCAGTGTTACATGAGTTCGACCCTGAGCCTGAAACCAACTGACAGGTGGTCACGTTACAAATCTTATGAGTCGGACAGTTGGTTGGGTCGGGACTACTAGTACCTGGGATACATGTGCTACCAGAGCTACAAGTACCATCACACTGAATAGTTCCTGTGTAACAGCTGTACCCAAGTGTACTTGGATCACAAATTATCCCGCAGTATTGCTGGAAGTTAGAGGAGCAAGTCTTCTGACACGCGTAGACCTCGTTGCCACACGCTGACCCTCCAGAGCACTGACCAATAGCCTTGCCATTCCAAACCCCATAAGACCCGGATGGACAATTGTTCTGGCATGTCGCTTGCGTACCGTTAGGGTATGTTGTTGAAGGTTGTATATTACAGTCTGGGGTGCTACTGCCAGGGTTACCCCACCAGTAATACACAGGATCATTACAAATCACACAAGCACCACAATTGCTCGCGTTCTCACCGCAACCAGAGTTACAGATCTGATCAGTACAAAACGCATAACCTGGACAATTGAGACCACCACCTGTCGTTTGGGCATTAGCATTTTGAACAAGTTGTTTGTGTGCTACAAACGCAATAGAAAATAATGACAATCCTATGATTAGGAGCTTCAACCATAACCCTCTTTCCAGCTGGAGTCTCATTGACTGGCAATCCTTGGCATATTAAATCCTGACAAGTTTGGGAACCCGAGTCTAAAGACAATCTGCCCAGTAAGGTCTACCCCAGTAATAAATGACTTACCCACGGTCCTATCTTCTTCCGACACAACAATGTAAGAATTGTCGGCTGACCAACTCGGCATCGAATAGATCGACGAGACAGAGTTAGTTAGCTTATGAGCGTTTGATCCGGTGGCGTCAGCGATATAAAGCTGGCTTCCGTCTTCAAAATTAATGAACGCGACCTTTGATCTGTCGTGAGAAAATACCGGATAATTGAAATTGGTTACAGGTTTTTGATCAAGAAGAAGGTTGATTTTGGTGGTTCCACCGTTTTTGTAAATAAGTAGTTGGTGACTCTGGCCATTTATTAACTGGAAAGAGAACTCGGCTCCGCTGGATAACCATATCGGTATAGTGCCAACAACACCTAAGTCGGTTTCCTTCCCTGTCTTTAAGTCTAACTTCCAAATGGACGTCTTTAACTCAGAGTTGTTATTCTCTCCAGTCGATCTTGAATAGAGAAGTGCGGAACCATCTGGAGACCAGCTTGGGTTGTATTTTGAGCCTGTTGAGTATGTAACTTGCTGCCTTTCTTTACCATTAGTATCCATGATGAAAATTTGGCTGTTATTACTACCTGTAGGTGTCGCAACATAGGCTATACGTGTGTAGTCCGGTGAGAAAGTTGGGTTCAGACCGCCAGAGACTAGGTCTGATTTTGGTTTGTTGATAGTTAAATTAGTGACGTCATTGCCATCTCGGCTAATCAATAAAATGTCGCGTTCGCCAGCAGTTCCGTTCGGGCTAAGCAACGCTGAGGTCAATATCTTACCCTTCGCTACTGGGCCAGATTCTGGCAAGATAAACGGGCTTTTTGTATTCACAGAGGAAGTGAGGTGATAAGCCAATCCTACTACAGCGAGCAGGATGACAAACCCAACCAATAACACCTTTTTGGAAATGAAAGAATTAGGCAAGCTTATCCTCTGGTATATCGTAGCAAGTGGGAATAGAGGTGGCAAGGAGGGGGAGGCGGCTCGGGAGGGTGCATCTCAGCAGTTCCTCCCGAGTCCGCATCGTCGACAGTCAGCGGTAGTCGGTGTAGGTCCAGTCGAACCAGCCAGAACCGAACTGTGGCACGTTGATCACGAAGTAGCGGCGTACCACGAGCATTGAGGTCTGGTCGACATAGACGCTCAGCTTGTACGACTGGCTCGCCTTGTCGGTCCACTCGGCGTAGAGCACCCAGCACTTCGCAGACCCGCAGGTCTCCTCAGGCTTGAGGGTGTATTGGCCTGAGTAGGTGTCCGAGAATGCGTACCCGAAGTTCCCTTCGTTGTAACGAGCATTGATGGTCGCCGAGCTCGGTGGGCTGTTCTGCTCCTTCTTGTTCAGCGTGACCGAACTGAAGGCGCTTGCAGCCTTGACTGACGCGGCGATGATCTGATCCGGCGTGCTCGGCCGCGGCGTGGCTGTCGGAACGGGCGTCGGGGTCACTGTTGGCTCCGGAGTCGGCGTTGCGGTCGGAGCTGGGGTCGGCGAGGCGGTCACGAGGACCACCGGGCTGGCCTGGGGCTTCGAACCACTCTGGCTGCTGACGAAGGCGAGACCTCCGCCGACGAGCGCGAGAACGACAAGGATGGCCGCGATGACACGTGCGTTCATGATCTTGTCACGCCCGTAGGCGTGCTCCTTTCATTTAGTCGCGAGCTCTGTTTTGGAGCTGTCCCTGGAAAGGCCTACTTTTTCGCGAAGCGAAAATGCAGGACTGAGGAGCTTTTGCGACGAGATGTCCTATAGTGTACCACGTTTGGCCTCAACTGTCAAGCATTCTAATCTGGGAGAGACTGGGTGTCAACTAGCGAGCTAGCAGAGGTTTCTGATTTGAGGGAAACAACTCAATTCTTTTCGAACTCTTCTAGTTGTTGGATGGGGGTGAGATGAAAGAATTTCTCGTATTCGGCAAATGGTTGTAGACCAAACTCGCGACGACGAGCGTCTAGATACTGGGGATCTCTAATTTTATGGGGAATTGGTTTTCCGTGTTTATCTTGAGTAAACTGAGTTCCGAACAACTGGGGCTTTCCCTCGTTAACCAGAACTCTATCTTGTAAGTAAGCATAATGCTCCTTCGCTTTTGACTTATCTCTGATGAGAGGCTTAATGAGACGTAGGACTAATTTTTGAAATTTTACATCGTGGTCAGCGTGTTGGGTGATTAGCCAAATCGCCCTCAACTCACTTTCTGTGGCTTGCCTGATTAACGATTGTCCTTGCCCTCTGAAGATTCCCTTTAATCTCTTGGTATTTTCCCCATCGGTAGAAACCATCGCATCGACGAGCTTCTTACTCACTCGACCATCCCTGGCAAGCGCCGTACTGACGTTCAACCTGACTGTTTGGTCAGAACGCATCATCTGTCGTAATACTTTTGCTAAATGTCTTGAGGTCATACTTTGAATTCTAGTGAGGGGGCGATAGGTTTACTAGGCCCCCTCACTCTGTCAATGCTTGGATCAGCCGGTCCGAGATGGGAAGGCCAGTCAGCTGCTCGATCCAGACCCATTGTCCATTCGGGTTTACCTCGAGGAAGACGTACTCGCCTTCTGGAGTCAGGATGAGGTCAATGGCACCAAACCTAAGTCCAAGAAGCCGGACGAGCTCGACACATTTCGTTTCCACCTCAGGGGAAAGATGCCAAGCAGTATGAAGCATTATGTCCGGCTCGCCTTTACGCCAGTCAATCTTAGCCTCAGGCATCTCCTGGGAATGGATCGCGCAGGAGAAAGCTTGGTCTTCAACGACTGTGACTCGAATCTCCAAACGCTTCTTAACGTACTCCTGGAACAGACAGGGCGAAAGGCGAATGTCATCGAGATGCTGGAGGAATCCGGCACTTAGCTTTGTGGTGTAGGTCATAAAACTCACACCATTTGTTCCAGTCGAGACACTCGGCCCGAGCATCTTGTAGATAGCTTCACCACGATGCCTCTCCCAGAAATCCAGGAACCTATCCGGATCGCTCGTCACCAGAGTTTCCGGAACCCTCAGCCCAACCTGAGAGGCAACCTGAAGTTGGTGGACTTTGTACGAAGCTGATCGAAGACTGCCGAGATCGCTGATCCACTTGTGCTCGGACAGGCTACTGAAAAAACCCCAGATCAGCTCTTCGGCTTCGCGCCTGGCCTGCTCCCGCATGCCTGGATCCGTGATTGACGGGATCGCCTCAGGTACTTCCGGTCTTCGGTACCAGATAGCACCTATGTCGTCATCGGAATAGCTTCGTCCACGCATATGAAGTAGGAATTCGTAACCACTAGTTCGCTGAAGCCCAATTTCAAGGTTGGTTCCGAGTAAAAGGTCATCAGTGTTGAACCTGACGAAAGGAGTATTGCGACGGTTGAATCTGTCAACCATGAAATCGACGTGTGGGTCGAACTTACTGGTGATGAATAGTGCCGATCTCA
>JAGWZN010000082.1 GCA_018968785.1 Patescibacteria group bacterium | reverse complement strand
TTACTTCAAGACGAAGCAAAGGAACTCACTATAGAATGGGCGCACAGACAAGCACATACGCCCAGGTTTTTTGAAGGTATTAATGGTATTTTTCCCGATAAACGACGATGGAGAACAATTAAAACTAATGCTCGAAATGCTCTAAAACGACTAAATTATAAGAATCAACCTGGTTCTTAATGGAATAAATTATCTAGACTTTCAGCAACCACTAACGAGCTATCCTGAAAAAACCAGGATAGCTTTTTAGTTACGTAACAGATTCAGATGAATACATATCAAACCTCAGATTTATGTTTGGCAACAACACTCTCTTTATGGCTAAACCTAGAAGGAGTTGACCGCTCTGATTCAGCAAGGGCCTACTTTTTGTTCTCAAAGAGTGATGAACTCTTGAAACTTCTTGAGCTATACCACAGCCGATCAATCCGGGTAGAGCCCCAGGCATACTTTAGTCAACTACGGGTATTAAAAACCCGTTTATACGAAAGGGCTTGAGATGGTTTCCCAACCCCTCTTACTTGAGCTGGCAAATATCCTAAAGGAAGACTTCGGGATAGTGCTGTCATCGGCTGAGGTAAGTGAGGTTGGCAATACCCTCGTTGAATACTACGAGATACTCGGCAGTCTCTATCACAATCAAAAATCTAATCAGAATAAATATGAATTACACATTCGACCAGCTGTCGCAAACAATTAATCAATGGCTTCTTCTTGAAGATCAGGGACTCATCAAGATACTAGTCGCCTCTCTCTTGGTCAACAGGCTCCCTGATGACCCTGTTTGGCTAATTATCGTTGCACCTCCAGGCTCAGCTAAAACAGAGTTACTTCGGGGGCTGAAAGATTTAGATAAGATCTATTTTATCTCCGATCTTACCGAGCAGACACTGCTAAGTGGTGACCGGCAGAATAAAAATGCCAGCCTTCTTCACCGCATTCCAGACAACTCAATCCTCATTCTCAAGGACTTTTCTACAGTTCTTTCAATGAACCCAGAAAAGCAGGCTACAATTCTTGCGCAACTAAGAGAGATTTACGACGGATTTTTCTCCAAGGAATTTGGAACGGGCGAGTCAAAAAAGTGGAGGGGGAAACTTGGGCTGATTGCAGCTGCAACTTCGGCTATTGATAAACGCTGGAGTGTATACCAATCTCTTGGAGAACGATTTATACAATACCGTCCATGTTTACCTGATCCTTTCAAAGTAGCAAAGCAAGCTATAGACAATACAGGTAAAGAGGAGTTCTTAAGGTCAGAAATCAACTCTGCATATACCCGATTCTTCTCACAAGACTTTGGCGAAGCACCAGCACTTACTGCACCCTTTGTAGAGAACGTTATTCACCTCGCTGCATTTACAGTAAGAGCCCGTAGTACCGTTGGCCGCGATGGATACAGCCGTGAAATAGATTTTATCCCTCAGCCTGAATCACCCGCTCGACTTTCGAAGCAGCTCATTGGACTAGCAAAAGGCTTAGCCCTGATTTCAGGAAAATATACCAACGAAGACTACCAACTAATTTTCAAAGTCGGCATGGACAGTATCCCTCAAAAACGTAAGGCTGTAATCCTATGCTTGCCTTACACCCCGGGTGCTTCGCTCGCTGAAATTGCCGCACATATTGGATACCCCACCAACACAACGCGGAAGACACTAGAAGAGCTCTGTGCCCTGAAAATTATAGTAAGAAGCGGTGGAGGCCGCGGTGCACGCGAGGTCTGGAGCCTACACCCAGAAGTTGCGGCTTTCTTTAATCAATTTAGCCCTGATTGTACAGGAGGTACTTTATGAGCACAGAGAAACAGTTACAAGCCAACAAGGAGAACGCGCAGCGCGGCGGAGTTAAAACGCCCGAAGGTAAGGCCACAGCTAGCATGAACGCTCTAAAACACGGACTACTTTCAAGTCATATAGTTTTACAGAACGAAAAACAGGGCATCTTTGATGAGCTTCTAGCCCGAGTAGAGAAAGCCCTTAAACCAGTTGGCCACGTAGAAGGCGTACTAGCAGAAAGGATCGCTATTAACATCTGGCGAATGCAACGTTTCTACCGGGCCGAACAAGCACAGATGGATTTTTACCGAGAACAGTTAGCAAACCTTGATTTCCTCGGCTCAAAGGCCAATAGCGTTATGGGGATCATGACTCACAGCGAAACGGATAAGCTCCTGCGCTATGAGGCCGCCATAGAACGGGGCTTTTACCGCGCCCTGCACGAGCTACAGCGGCTGCAAGCGGCAAGGCGAGGAGAATCTACCACTCTGCCGCTCACGCTTGATATAGACGTTTCTGAGAACAAATATGGGGAATGATCAAACTACCAAACGAACCCATTTACTATGCACCAGAATCTACCCCCATAAAAGCTAACAGTCTCTTTTTGAAACAACTTAAATGCGTTATGATGCAGGTGTCGCTCAATTCGTCTTAACCTGCACAAAGCTTTTGTGTTTTTACTGCTGTAAAGGGCGGTTCTGCCAGTAAAGCTACGCTTTGTGCGCAAGCGAATTGGGCGACCAGAACCGTCCTTTTCGTTTTTTATAGTGTAAGAAAAGCCTAACTAAATATCTCTATGAAATCAGTACTATTTTGCCGGGTAAGCAGTAAGGAACAGGAGGATGAAGGCTACTCACTACCCGCACAGGAGAAGCTCCTGCTTGCCTATGCCATGCAAAAAGGCATTGAAAGAGGCCGGACATTCTCCATTTCAGAGTCGGCTAGCGGAAAGATGCAGCGCGATACCTTTAATGAGATGCTGCAATACCTCAAAGACAGCCATATAAAGGTAATTATTTGTGAGAAAGTTGACCGACTAACCCGCAACTTGAAGGATGCGGTAGCAATTAATGACTGGATCAACCAAGATCCTGAGCGCCAAGTACACTTTGTGAAAGAAAATGTAACACTGAACCGTGATTCACGTTCTAATGAGAAATTCATCTGGAATATCAAAGTTTCTGTAGCACAGTACTATATCGACAACCTCAGCGAAGAGGTGAAGAAAGGGCAGAAGGAGAAACTGGCCCAAGGATGGCTCCCAACCAAGCCCCCTCTTGGCTATAAAATAGTTGGAGAAAAGGGGCGCAAGATTCACGTCCCCGACGAGGAGAAGAAGCATTTTGCTCTCCGCATGTTCTCCCTTTATGCTAGCGGGAACTGGTCTACTAAGCGGATCGCGGAGCAATTATTTGAAGAGGGACTCCGCACTGATAATGGTCGCATGGTTCCTAAGAGCCGTATCCATGAGTACCTCAGCGACCCCTTCTATATTGGGTTAAATCGTTGGAATGGTGAATGTTATCCTGGGAAACAGGAACGATTGATTACACAAGAGATATTCGATAAGGTTCAACAATTACTCAAAGGTAAAAACTCACCTAAGTATAAAAAGCATATTTTTGTTTTTCGCGGCCACCTACGCTGTGCGGAGTGCGGGGGCCTGATTACCTGGGAATCTCAAAAGGGCACCAATTATGGACATTGTAACCATTACCGCGATTGCAAGCAGAGTACTTGGTCAAAGGAATATGAAATCGAAGATCAACTTATGGGCGGATTTAAGGCACTCGAGTTAAAGAATACCCGACTTATCGGGTGGATTAGCAAGGCGCTAAAGGAAAGCCATCGGGAAGAACTGGCCTACTACCAAGGTAGCTTAGATGAGCTAAAGGAGCGTCATGATACCCTGCAGAGGCGCATCGAGCGTATTTATGAGGATAAACTGGACGGCATAATCGACCGAGATACTTACCAGCGTAAGTTTCAGGAATATACAGCCGAGCGGCAACGAGTCCTTGAAAAGATAGAGCAACACGGCACCGCAAATACTAAGTACTACGAACTAGGCAGCCATATCTTCGACCTATCTCAGCAAGCCCAGAGGGTTTACCGGACCGCTAAAAGCCCTGAGGATAAGGGCCGCCTCATCCGTCTAGTATTTACCAATTTAAGGGTAGACAACGGCAAGCTAAGCTATGAGTACTCGAAGGCCTTTCAGCTTCTACATCAAGCTGTAAGCTTAACAAATGGTTCGGACTGTTCAAAAGAGACTATTTTTGAGCAAACCGTCAAAAATATTTTTGAACCGACCCAAAAACGGGTGGCCCAATCTGTTAAACAAAGCAAAACGCCCAGTCTTTCGACTGAGCGTCCTGCTTGGCTCCCCCGGCTGGACTCGAACCAGCAACCCCCTCGTTAACAGCGAGGTGCT
>JAGWZN010000081.1 GCA_018968785.1 Patescibacteria group bacterium | reverse complement strand
CGCTTCCCATGAGCTGCGAACGCCGCTGACGATCTTGCGAACCGATATCGAGAACGCCATGGCGGCCCAAGCGCCTAAAAAAGGAGCGGTTGATCTGGCCGGCAGCATAGAAGAGGTCGATCGGATGGCTGATCTGGTGTCCAACCTGTTGATTCTTTCGCGGGCGGAGGAGTTCCGGAAGCCGGAATCATCTGAGACAAAGGTTGATCTGCAACAGACCGCCTCCCTTGTCGTCAACCGCATGCGCGCGTATGCCGACACCTACCACGTCGCGATCCGCCTTCAGAGCGGTGATACGGTATGGGTAAGTGGCAATGCCGAGCTGCTGTTCAAAGCGGTACGTAATCTGGTGAAAAATGGGGTGGATTATAACCGGACCGGCGGCACTGTTACCGTGACGGTGTGGGCGGCCGATGCCTGGGCAGTGGTGACGGTGGCAGATACCGGCATCGGCATGTCTCAAGATGAATTGGACCGGGTATTTGACCGGTTTTATCGGGCTGATGCCAGTCGATCCCGGCAGACCGGTGGAAGCGGGTTGGGGTTGTCGATTGTCAAATCTATTGTTGAGCAGACAGGCGGGAGTATCGATCTGGAAAGCCGGCCTGAACACGGTACGGTGGCTACCGTGCGCCTGCCGCGTTATCAACACTGACCGGCACGCCAGGTAAGATCAGGTTAGCCCGGGGAAGAAATCTTTTTTAATCCGATTGGCGCCAACGCCCAGATTGCGCAGGGTCTGTTCAATACCGACCACCATGGCGTGCGGACCGGAGATATAAAAGGTACGGTCGGCGAAATCGGGAACTTCCTCCCGCACCATCCGCTCATCGATTCGCCCGATCCGGCCTGACCAACCGGGCGGCGCGGTATCGGTCAGAGTATATACAATCCGGGCGCCGGTTTTAGCCTGCGCTTCGTGAAAGATATCGGCGTAGGCGATCTCCTCAGCCGATTTATTCATATACAGCAAAGTGACGGTCCGGCGCGCGCCGGTATCGGTCAGATATTTGAGCATGCTTCGGAAAGGAGTCACGCCAATGCCGCCGGCAATAAACACCAGCTTCTCCTCCGGATTGTCCGGCAAGGTGAAGTCGCCAGCCAACTGTCCGGCCATCAGCCACTGGTTCGGTTGCAGGGCAATCAGGTTCCGTTTAAAGCTGCTACTATTGGGATAGAACTTAATACCGAGCCGTAAGCTCTCTTCGGTCGGCGATGAGGCTAGAGTAAAGTACCGGCGGTTACCGCGGCTGTCAATGCCGGCATGGGGGAGGGTGAACTCCATATACTGTCCGGGTCGGAACCGGAACGGCCGGCTGGGCCGAAAGGAGAACTCGACGATATCCGGCGTAAGATTGGCGGCGCCGGCTAACACCAGTCGCTCTTTAACCTTAGGGCTAATTACATAAGAAAACAGATTGCCGATGACCAGCGCCATCTCCGGCGTGAAGTAGAGACTGCCGAAGTGAATCTGTGGCGCGAACAGTATGCCGACCAAACCGCCGAAAAGAATCTGTTTGAAATTAGTTGGTGGGCTGGTGAGCGGCTCGGTTAACATCACAAAGGCGAAAAATAGCAGCGGCGAACGCAGGATCAGCTCCTGTAAAACGGTAAAGAGGTCGTTGCCGGCTAAAATGGTCAGGACGCCGCTGGTAACCAGAGCAGCGGCAAAGAAGCTAAAAACCATATCGTACCGGCGCAGTTTACGGATCATGAGGATGCCGCCGATCAGTACAACCGGCAGCATGGCCGGTGTACCGACCCACCAGGTGGCCGAAAGGTTAAGCCAGAACGCGGTGAGCAGTACGGCGATAGCTGCCGGGTTAAAGAGATGCTTGTTCCGGATCGCTAGAATGTACTTGGATGCCATTGCCAGCCCGGCTGCCCACACCAGCAGCGGCAGATCGTGAACCGAGTGAACCGGCGGCAGAATGCAGGCCAGGATCAGTGCGGTAATATAGGCCGATTCGAGATTGGTTGGCGCGTTGTACACCTTGGAGAAAAGGTAGTTAGCGCCGCCGCTGACTATTACGAGTACGGCGGTCGCTCCCGCGATTTCCAGCGGGGAGTAGGGCAACAGATTAAAACTACCCAAAACCGCGGCGACTATTAGTATGCCGATCAGGTAGTAGAGGATAACCCGGTACATGGTAATCCGGTCCAAAATGTAGTCGATATAGCTAAGCACAGTACTCCTTAAATCCGGGCGTTAGAGTGGCAATCCCGTCTTTATCAATCATATACCCTTCGAAGCCTTCTAGCTTGGCGATAAACCCGATCCCATTCCGTCCCATGGCGAAAGCGGCGGTGGCGTACCGGTCGGCATCGACAATATTCGGGCCGATAACGGTCAGGCTGACAGTATCTAAGATCGGCTGATCAACCCGGTACGGATCGTAAATATGCTGTCCGCGGATCGAGGTGCCGGAAGTAGCGAGGCCGTGATTATCCAGATTAACCGTTTTAACGATCTCATTTCGGTTAAACGGGTTGCGTATCCCGATTCGCCAGGGCTGGCCGGCCGCATTCTGTCCGCGAACCTGCAAATCACCACCTGCTTCCACATAGTAGTTCCGGAAGCCGGCCTCAGCGAGCCGGGCGGCGGCATTCTGGATCGCCCATCCTTTCACGTAACCGGACGGATCGAGAAAGTTGCCGTCGCGGGAGATGTTAAAGTAACCGCCGGTTTCCTGGCGGCACCGCTCGCACTGTTCCAGCACATACCGCATATCAGCGCTCCACTGCTTCCGCGGATGTCGCCCGGCGTTAATTGCCGAGATTTCACTGCTCTCTTTATAGGTGCTGAAAGTCTCATCTACATACGTGAAATAGTCAAAAATTCGGCCGATATCCGATTGCTTCGCTTTTCTGTCGATAATCTCAACCGTTACCGGCATACCCATCAATAAGCGCGTTTCTTTCATGAGCATCTCTTATTGGGCTTGGCTTAAGGCGTCGGAAAGACTCTGAATAAAGGCGGCACTGGTATCCGAAGCGCCGGATACGCCATCAACCTGGGCGCTTTGGGCTTGAATCGCTTCCTGCTGCAAGTACGGCATCGCCTGGGCGTTAATCTCTCTCGAAGTCGAGCGGTCGTTCGGATACTGAAGGAACTGAACAGCCGAGATCTTACCGCCGCGGATCGTGACCGCTACCTGGACATTGCCGTAGTAGGCGTCAGCCACCGATCCGGTATAGGTACCGTTTTTGTACATTCCGGCCGGTGTCGGCGTGGGAGAAGGGCTGGGTACCGGCGTATTCGTAGCGGTTGACCCGGTACCGGTGTAAGCGGGAAGCGGGGACGGCGAAGCGGTTGGCGGGGGAGTAGGCGAGGCGAGGGTGGCCAGATTAGGAGGCGCCACCACATGCACCGATCCGCCCTCCTGGCGTTGATGTAATCCGTAAATAATGAAGACGATAATAATACCGCCGGAAAGAAGTAACTTTTTCATACACTTACTATACCGGAGTGAAAATGAAGTTTCGATGAAGCGCGCAACAGAAGTGCGCCACCTATTGCAACTTCTTTTTGAAAAGCGTTATACTACAGATACCTACAACGTATGGAAACGGTTTAAAGAAGGAGGAGTGTGGCCGAATACGCGGATCCGACAGTTATGGGTATCGGAGAGGGCGAAGGGGTCAAGCCGATCGCTATTTTGATTTTGGTGGCCGGTATTCTTTCGGTCGCTTTGGCCGGTTTCTTCTGGTGGCAGAAAAGTAGCGTGGATAATAAAACCACCGCGATTAATCAGACTATCGCTTCTCAGCAGGCTCAGATTAAGGCCTTGCAGCCGACGATCAACGATCTGAATACCTACAATACCGCCGCCGCCGATCTGCATACTGTTTTTGATAACCAGTTGCGATACGAAGACATACTGAACGCCCTGCAATCACATCTGTACAAGGGGATGAAAGTAACCGCCCTGCAGATTGGCGTACCGACCACCTCGTCCGCTAACGGTGGTGCTACCGCCTCCGCGGCTACTACCGGCACCGTCCTACCATCTGTTACCCTGACCGGCGCTACTTCTGATTTTAACCGGTACGCGCAGATATACGCCAGTCTAACCGATCAGAACGCGCAGAGCTATTTCCAGGGAACGCAGCCGCTTACTCTGACTCAAACCAAGACCGCTTCCGGTTCGGAGGTGGATTTTTCCTTTAAGTTTACCCTGACTGATAAGATCGCGCACCCGAACGAGACTACGACCCCATA
>JAGWZN010000080.1 GCA_018968785.1 Patescibacteria group bacterium | reverse complement strand
ATACCGGTCAGCGCCAAAGCGTACCCGCCGCCACTTAACAGCAGCAGCACAATGATCAGACCGACTACGGCAACTATTCCGATACGGGAGGACGAACTTTTCGGAGGCGTTAGCAACCCCTTCTCCTGGCCCGGCAGAGAAGCCGGTTTTTCGGTCCGGGTCGGCGGGACCGATTTCGGCAGCGAGGTTGGCAGGAGCGACGAGGTAGCCGGTACCGGTTTTGCCAGGTTTGGCAGCGGCGTGATCGGCGGAGGCAGAGTCACGGGATTAGCCGTCGGAACCGGAGGAGAAGATTTCGAGGGCTCCGGGGGAGCTGGGGGAGCGGCGGGATTCGGCGGAGGCACGAGAGAAGAAGGCGACGGAAGCACGGTCGATTCGCCGCTGGCTGACGGAAGAGCGTGTAAACTCTCTGGTAGCACAAATGGCGTAGACTCAGCTTGAGCCGCTTGTTTTAGGAGCAGCTCCCGATCCGGCGCGGCGGGAGCAGGCGGTGTGAGTGGAGCGGAAGGGGCCGGCGCCGCAGGAGCGGCAGCAGGTGAAATAGGAGAAGGAGGGACGGCAGGCGTCTCTTTTTTCTTCAGTACCTCAAAAGGGCTCAGGCTGCTTAACTCTTCCGCTTCGCGCTCATCCTCCGGAGATAGCGGGGTGTCGACAGGTTCGGGTAGCGGCACCTGTACCGCCGGCGCGATAGATGGCGCCACCGAAGGAGGCGGAACCGCGGGAGGGGTTGAAGATGGAGGTGAAGGCGGAAGCGGAGGCGGCGGAGGAGGATTAGCCATACGGGTGCGTTATCTCTACTTCTGAATGAGAGCGATGGCCGCGGTGATCTGCTGGTCGGAGGTGGACGGAATAACCGAATCCGGAAGGGTAACGGTGACATCGGGAGTGAGACCCTTTCCGTCAATGCCCACGCCGGACGGCGTAAACCATTTGGCAATCGTTACTTTAATACTACCACCATTGGAAAGATTTTCCAGATTTTGCACGCTGCCTTTTCCAAACGTCTGGGTTCCCAGCAGGGTCGCCCGTTTATAATCCCGCATCGCGCCGGAGAAGATTTCGGAAGCGGAAGCGCTGCCGCCGTTCACCACCACCACCATGGGCACATCGGTGAGGATAGGATTGTTGGTTGCCTGTTGTTTATCCTCGGTACCGTCCCGGTGTTTCTCAATAACCGCCACCCGGTCACGCACATTGGCGATCGAACTGCTGGGATGGAGAGGCACCACCATCCCAATCGCCTGTACCGCCGCTTCCAGATAACCGCCCGGATCATTGCGCAGATCGATAATCATGCCCTTCTTATTGGTGTCTTTCGCGTCCTGCAGCGCCGTTTGCAGCAGCCCGTCCGTATCCTGCCCGAACTGGTTAATCTTAATATAGGCAATATCGCCGCCAGATCCAATTGAACTGGTCGTCACGCTCTTCACGGTAATAATCCCGCGCACTACCGAAATCTTGAGCGGTTTATCGGCCGATGTCCGGACCACCGTCAGCACGACGGTTGTCCCGGCCGTACCGCGGATCGCGTCGATCGAGTCATTAAAGCCCAGCTGCGCGGTTGCCTTCCCGTTAATTTCGATAATAACATCGCCGGCTTTGAGACCGGCTTTCTCTGCCGGCGTACCGGAGAGAACCGACATGATCGTCAGATTATTATTTTTCAGTTGCAGCTCCGCCCCGATTCCCCCAAAACTACCTTGAAGATCAGATACGAACAGATTACTCGCGCTGGGCGGGAGATACAGGGTGTACGGATCGTTCAGACCGGCTACCATACCGGAGATCGCGCCGTTTAACCGGTCGGTGTTATTCAGCTTTCCGTAATAGTTTTGATTCAACAAATCCCAGGCCTGCCAGAACACGCTAAAATCAGCTTGGCCACTGCCGGTCTGACCGCCGCTTCCAAAGGGATTAATCACTCCGGCCGGTATGGCGGTTCCGTTCAAGCTGCGCCGACCGACATAAAAACCGGCCAGACCACTCACTCCGATAACACAGATCAGCAGGAGGCTGAGGAAGATAGTTTTAACCGGCAGCAGTTTGGACATCGATAATTTCATAAGTAGGTAATAGAAAAACGCCGTATGGCCTTCTTTTAATATATCGGTATTCAGCCTATCCGCCAAGCTCAAAGGCCGGAAACCACTCCGTATCCGCTGACCAAGCTGGTGCTGTAGCCTGAACCGGATGGATTCCACGGGTCCTGGATGGAAAAATGGTTTCCGTTTACCGCGTACAGAACGACAAAGTGAGTGTAGAAACTGGACAGGTTCAGTCGGATAATCAGCGGCAAGGTGAGGTTGCCGGTACTGATACCTCGAAGGATAGCCGACCAGGAAGCGCCAACCGTATACTCGCCAATACCGCCCGGCCCGCTTACGTAATCGCCGCTCCCCAGAAAGGAACCGTGATCGGCAATATACTGGGGGGTGATCGCGCCGTTACCGTCGCGCCGGGCCAGCATAGCCAGAGAGGTAATCAAACAGCCGAACCCGCCAACCGTATAGCCGCTGTATCCGAGCGTATCGTTCGCCCAACGCGGATCCTGCTGAGTGTAATACCAGTTATAGTCGGCAACAGGCGCCAAGCTGCCGGCCCGACCGCTCCAGTTTTCACTCAATAACGCCTCAATCTTTTTTTCAAGAGCGGCCGCCTTGGCTTTGGCGCTGGCCGCTTGCGCCTCCAACTGCTGCTCCGCCACAATCGCGTTCGCCTGAAGCGCCTGCTGAGTCGCCCGGGCATCGGCTAGCACCGCCTGTTGATTCTGCTGCTGCCCTTGGAGGCTGACCAGACCTTGTCTCTGTTGCTCCAGATTATCTTTTGCCGCCTGCACCGCCAACTGCGCCGCTTTGGTTTTATCCGCCACCGCCAGTAGCGATTTATTAAGGGCGCTAAATTGAGCCTGCTGCTCTTCCCGTTGACTGATCGGCTGGTTGGAGAAGAAGACCAGATCGTCCGGCATACTGACTTTGTAAATGTATATCTCTCTCAGCAAGGTATTGAGCTGACCTTGGATAGTCCGTTCCTGTGAGAGCAGTTGGTCAATCTGCTGGCTTTTTTGATCGATCTGCCCCTGGGTATCCTGAATCTTATTTTGAGTATCCGCCACCTGCTGACTCACTTGCTGGATCTGACCACCCAACTGCTGTTGCCGTAGATCGGCATTACGCGCCAAATTGGCCTGGGTGTTCGCCTGGCTCTGGGCATCGGTCGCCTGTTGCTCCAACTGCTGTTTTTGTGCCTGCAGATCCTGAAGGCTATCGGCCGCAACCGTGCCGGCCGGCGGAAGAGAAACCAGAGCCGCCAACAGGGTGAGCAGGGATGAAAAAGCGAGAAGCCGCTTCATACGATTACTCTTTTAGATACCGTCGCACCGCGATGTAACTGCAGAATACACCCAAGATGAGGCCGATCGCCAGTTGCATGAGAAAGATCTGGGCAAAGAACGTGTTAAAGGTTGATCCGTTGGTAATCACCCCGAAGGTCGAGCCGAAGAGATCGGTAATAAAGTTGGTGGTCTGGGTATTAAAGCTACTCTCCAGCAGCGTCTGCAACTGACGCAGGAAAACCCAAGCCAGCACCGCCGATATCATTGATCCCAGTACCCCGAACAGCACTCCTTCCATTAGGAACGGCCCCCGGATATATCCCCGGGTAGCGCCGACCAGCCGCATAATCTCAATCTCCTCGCGCCGGGAGTAAATGGCTAATCGGATCGTGTTTAAAATAACTAAAATGGCAATGATAACAAACAGCCCGGTAAAGGAGAGACCGAAAATCTTAAAGAAGTTGGTCAGCCGGATATAGGTATCGATCTCCTGGCTGTTATTCCGATAGCTGGTATCGTCCACAATCTGTTGAAACCGATTTTGGCGCACAAAGCTGTTAAAACTGGCAATGTCTTTCGGATCCTTGAACCGGACGTCAATCTCCCGGGGCAAGGGGTTATTATCCGGCGTAAACAGTCCTTTCAGTGACGCTTCGCCGGCAAACTCGTGTTCAAATCGCTGACGGACGGCATCCTTGCTCAAGTACGTATCGCTGGCCACCTCGCCGCGTTGACCGATTAACATCCGGAATTGGGAGACATCAGCATCGCTGGCGGAGTCTTTAATGAAGATATTGTAGTCGATCCGGTTGTTGAATTCCTGGTACTTTTTGGCGGCCACCACATTGCCCAGCGCGAAAATAGTAATTGTGGTAACCGTCAGGGTCATGGTGATAATAGCGATCACCGACAGCCAGATATTACGCCGGAAGCC
>JAGWZN010000079.1 GCA_018968785.1 Patescibacteria group bacterium | reverse complement strand
CCTGGCTACAAAACTTCCGGCGCCTGGTGGCGCGCTACGAGCGGAAGGGAGAAAACTTTCTCGCGATGGTACGACTGGGATGCATCCTCATATTACTCAGGCAATTTTGAGACTGCTTCTACTTATCCTTCCAAAGAAAATCTGGTATTTTGGTACGTATGGCAAGTGAAGACAAGCAATCAGTCGGTATCTTTTACCTGTTCCGTTTTGTGCGACGGTACGGAGGCTTGGTAGTTATTACCGTTCTTTTTTTAATTGCCGGCCGGATCACGGACAGTTTGGATCCTATCTGGTTAAAGAAGATTATCGACGGGGTGAGCGGCCATCAGACCTTCCAAGCGCTGACCGCCGTGATTATTTTCTATTTCGGGCTGAAGGCGTTCACCTTTATCTTCGATTTTCTGCGGGACGTGATCTTCGCGCCGGCGGAGATGGGTATCTCCCGCACCCTATCTGATGAACTGTTCTCCCATCTGCTCAGTCTGCCGATCGCCTACCATGTCGATCAGAAGATCGGTGGTCTCTCCCGAAAGATAACCCGGGGCGGTCGGGCGGTGACTTTTATTCTGGACTTCCTGATTATCAATATCATTCCGACAATTGTGGAGCTTATAATTGTCACCTTCTTTCTCTTGCGTCTCTATCCGGTGGTCTACGGTATTACCACCTTTGTGACCGTCTCGTGTTACGCCTGGTTTACGGTATGGGCAACGGAAAAACGACAGAAATATCGCTTGGGAGCCAATATTGCCGATGACGAAGTAGCGGCTCAGGAAGTGGATGCTCTGACCAATATCGAGACAGTTAAATATTTTAATAACGAACCAGAGCTGCGGAAGCGGTATCTGCCGGCAATTGGCAAACGGTACGATCTGTCGGTCGCCTCCAACCAACTGTTCGCGGTGATCTCCTCCGGCCAATCGCTGATCCTGCTGGTTGGGCTAGGGATTATTCTCTTCCTGGCGATCCGTCAGACGCTGGCTGGCAGTCTGACCATTGGCGATCTGGTGCTACTGACTACTTATATTGTGCGGCTTTCCGCTCCGATTACGGTACTCGGTTTTACCTACCGCAATATTAAAGACGGTTTAGCCGATCTGGACGGCATGGCCCGCATTCTCCAGGAGCAGATTAACATCATCGAGCCGATTCATCCGGTAAAGATCGAACAGCCACGGGGAGAGATCGTTTTTGATCAGGTAAATTTTTCTTACTCTTCTAAACGGCAGATCTTGAAAGATATCGATTTTGCGGTAAAACCGGGCCAGAGAGTGGCCTTTGTCGGTCACTCCGGCGTTGGTAAATCGACAATTGTCAAACTGTTGTTTCGGTTCTTTGATCCGACGGCCGGCTCGATTCGAGTGGACGGTACAGATTTGCGGGAGCTGGATAAGGAGACCCGGCGGCGTATATTTGCCATTGTTCCCCAGGAGCCGGTTTTGTTTAATACAACCATTGGCGAAAACATCCGTTTCGGTAAATCGGATGCCACTCAAGCGGAGATCGAACGGGCGGCCGGGCTGGCTAGTATCGACGCTTTCGTCCAGAGCTTACCGGATAAGTACGATACACTGGTTGGTGAGCGGGGTGTGAAGTTATCAGGGGGAGAAAAACAACGGGTAGCGATCGCCAGATCGATTATTCGCGATCCCAAAATTCTGGTTTTTGATGAAGCGACCTCCAGTCTGGATTCCAAAAGCGAGCGGGAGATCCAGCAGTCGCTGCGGGATGTTTCGATAGGGCGTACGACCCTGGCGGTAGCGCATCGGTTGTCAACTATTGCCGACTCCGACCGGATATATGTAATGGACAAAGGAACGATTGTCGAGCAAGGGACTCATGCGGAGCTACTGGCTTTAGATGGCATTTACGCTAAACTGTGGCGGATCCAGGCGCAACACAAACACACGGTGGCCGCTTGACAAAATGTCAAGTATACTTTACATTTTGAGTAGTGACCGTAATTTTTCACGATGCCGCATAAACCCAAAAAGGATGAGGATAACCAGCCAGAGCCGGAGTGTCAGGAGTGCCGGGTGTGTAATGAAAAGTGGCAGCGAGCGCTAGCCGATCTGGAGAATCTGCGCAAGCGACATGAATTGGAGAAAGCCCAGTGGATTCAGTACGGACTAGCTAAACTGTTGGAGGAGCTGCTGCCGGTGGTGGATAACTTTTACCGGGCAACCGATCACATACCGGAAGATCAGCGGAATAGCCCTTGGGTAACCGGTATCCAGTATATTCAAAAGAACCTGTTGGATGTTCTGGAACGGGAAGGGGTGAAAGAAATTGCGGTCCAGCCGGGAGACCGGTTTAATCCCGGACGGCATGAGGCGATCGATACGGTGGAAACGGATGAGATGGAAGAAGACCGGATCGTTGAGGTGAAGAATAAAGGCTACCTGCTGCATGAGCGGGTGCTACGGCCGGTTCAAGTAACTGTCAGCAAATCTAAAACAACGAAGGAGTAGTATGGGAAAGGTCATTGGAATCGATCTGGGAACCACCAACTCGGTGGTAGCGGTTATGGAAGGCGGCAGTGCCAAGGTGATACCGTCAGCAGAAGGAGCCAATACCGTACCGTCGGTGGTGGCGGTAAAGAAGGACGGTGAGCGGGTTGTCGGTACGCCGGCCAAACGGCAAGCTGTAACCAACCCCGCCAATACGGTTTTCTCGGTTAAGCGGTTTATTGGCCGGAAGTTTGATGATCCGGAAACCCAAGAGGACGCCAAGCGGGTGCCGTATAAGATCCAAAAAGGAAAGAACAATGCGGTCGAGGTGGCGATGGGCGATAAGACGTATACTCCGCAAGAAATCTCAGCCTTTGTGTTGCAGAAGCTGAAAGCTGACGCGGAAGCGTATATCGGCAGTCCGGTAACGGAAGCGGTGATTACCGTGCCGGCCTACTTTAATGACGCCCAGCGCCAGGCCACCAAAGATGCGGGTAAGATTGCCGGCCTAGAGGTGAAGCGGATTATTAACGAGCCGACCGCGGCGGCACTGGCGTACGGTATCGAGCGGAAAAAAGACGAGAAAATCGCCGTCTACGATCTGGGCGGCGGCACGTTTGATATTACAATCCTGGAGCTGGGCAGCCATGAGGGTGAGTCATCCTTTGAGGTGCTCTCTACTAACGGCGATACCCATCTGGGCGGTGATGACTTTGACCAGCGTCTGATGGATTATATCTTGTCGGAGTTTAAATCCCAGGAAGGGATCGATCTCTCTAAGCAGGTTGACGCGATTCAGCGGATTAAGGAAGCGGCGGAAAAGGCGAAAATTGAGCTGTCGCAAGCGCAAGAAACCGAAGTCAACCTGCCATTTATTACGGCAGATAGCTCCGGTCCGAAGCACCTAGTCATGAAAATCACCCGGGCGAAGTTCGAGCAGTTAACCGATGAGTTGATCCAGCGTTCTATTGAGCCGGTCAAAAAGGCGTTAAAAGACGCGAAAGTTGACGCGAAAGATATTAACGAAGTGATTCTGGTGGGCGGCCAAACCCGGATGCCGAAAGTGGTGGAAACGGTGCGTTCTTTCTTCGGCAAAGAGCCGAACCGGTCGGTCAATCCGGATGAAGCGGTGGCGGTCGGGGCGGCAATCCAGGCCGGCGTGCTGGCGGGCGATGTAAAAGACATTTTACTTTTGGATGTTACGCCGCTCTCGCTCGGTATCGAGACATTGGGTGGCGTCATGACGAGACTGATTGACCGCAACACCACTATTCCGACTTCTAAAAGCCAGGTTTTTTCCACGGCGGCCGATAACCAAAACCAGGTGGAAATCCATGTACTGCAAGGTGAACGGGAGATGGCGGGCGATAACCGGACGTTAGCCCGATTTAATCTTGACGGTATTCCGCCAGCCCCGCGCGGTATTCCGCAAATTGAGGTTAGCTTTGATATCGACGCGAACGGCATCGTGAACGTCAAAGCGGTAGATAAGGCCACGAATAAGGAGCAAAAGGTCACTATTACCTCGTCCAGCGGCCTGAGTGAAGAAGAGATTGAAAAGATGCGCCAGGATGCCGAAGCGCATGCCGAAGAGGATAAGAAAAAGAAGGAGTTGATTGAGGTTCGCAACGATGCCGACTCCCTTATTTATACCGCTGAAAAGACATTGCGCGATGCTGGCGATAAGGTTAAACCGGAGGATAAACGGGCGGTGGAAGACGCGATTACCGAGCTGAAGAGCGTTCATACCGGCGAGGACGCGGAAGCCATTAAGACGAAACTGGAAGCGCTCAGCCAAAAGTTACAGACGGTCGGCGCGGCGATGTATCAGCAGGGTCAATCGGAAGAACAGGCCGATAGCCAGACGGAACAGACCTCCGAGGAACCGCCGGC
>JAGWZN010000078.1 GCA_018968785.1 Patescibacteria group bacterium | reverse complement strand
GGTATACGCGCTCTCCAAGCGCGCGCACTAGACCACTATGCGATCTCTCCTTCACCAAACTCATTTAGGAGTTACTCGTTTGGCATATTTCTGCGTCAAACCCTCCGTTCCGTTACTTCCGACTTCGTCGGACAAGGGATGGGACACGTCCCCCGGACGTATCCCATCTTCACCGTACTATCGTGTACGCCTCAGTCCGGTACTCGGGTTTTCCTTGAAATCTATCCAAACGCGTAACTCCTAGTATTATATCAGGTTAGACCTGCTGTCGCAACGATCTTATGACGACCTAATGACGATCCCGGATTCGACCGAAGCCGATCTGTTCTTTGGCCACGTTTTTATGAAGGTGGACCGTTTCTCCGAGCCGGATCGACTCAAATCCGAACCGGGCGCGAATTGATTCCACCGCTTGGCTCAGCGATTCCCCTCGAATGGCGGTATCGAACAGATCAAGTTGTAGGCCGTTCCGTTCTTCTTGCAGGGCGTAAAAGCCGATGGTAATCTTCCGAACCGAACCGGCTAAGGGAAAAGTGAATTGGCGCAGTAACGCTTCTATGGTCTGAATCAGGGTAAAATACTGGGAAGTAGGGGAAGGAAAGCGGTAATCGGCGAGGAGCGGCGCGGCGCGCTCCAAGCTGAGGCCGAGAAAAACCGATTGACATCGCCAGTTATTACGGCGCAGTCGGTGGATGAGATGATCAGTCATTCTTGCCACCACTGGCCACACCTCATCTTCCCGGTGTAGCCACTGCTTTAATACATGCTGATGGCTCATCGATTTAGGCGGTCCGGGGCCGCATTCGGTTTCGTATCCGTGCAACCGCCACCACCAGTACTGTCCCCAAATACCGAACTGTTTGTGCAGCTGATCGGCGCTTGCCCGGTACAGATGAAGCGGCGAGGCGATGCCGTGCTCAGCCAATCGAAACGCGTTCCGATCGGCAATACCCGGCAAGTCAGTGAGGGATAGCCGTGCCAGTACTTCCGGAATATCGACTGCTTTTATCTCCACCAAACCATCCGGCTTCTGGAGATTGGTCGCCAGCTTGGCTAGAAATGAGTTAGGGGCGATACCGATAGAACAGCGGATGCACTCTCCCAACTGTTGCCTGAACCGCTGTTTAATCTGAACAGCCAGCTCGTGGCAGCGTGCCGATCCGTACTGATTGGGCGCTAAATACAGTGCCGCTTCATCAATACTGCGGGCCTGTACCTCCGGACCAAACAGAGAGCGCAGGATCATCATAAACCGTCGATGGGTGGCGGTGTACAGGGCCGGGTTAGGTTCGGTTGCCAACAGAGAGGGACACAGTTCCCGGGCAACCGCCAGCCGAAGGCCGGTTTGCACGCCGAACCGCTTAGCTTCATAAGAAGCGGCTAAGACCGTGCCTCGAGAACCGGCATGGGAGACAACCGCTACCGGCTGATGGCGAAGCGACGGGTTGCGCTGCTGCTCCACGCTGGCGAAGAACGAGTTCATATCCAGATACAGTACCCGTCCGTCACAAACTTCTCGTAGTCCTCGGTGCATAAACGTAAGATAGGGATTAGTACCCCTATCTTACCAAACATAAACCGAACGTCAATAGCTCTGCCGCAAAGTTTTAAGCAGCGGCAGCGGATGAGGGCTTTGCCAGCGCCTGTTCGATCATACTGTCCAGTTCGCTCGGCGCCACGGCGCCAATCCGTTGATCAAGCGGTTCACCTGCCACGAAAACCTTAAAGGTGGGGATAGAGAGCACGCGGTACCGCTCGCTGATATCGTTATTTTCATCAACATCCAGTTTGCCGATTTTAACCTTCTGGTTTCCTTTGTACTTTTCAACCAGATTTTCCACATGCGGCGCCATAATACGGCACGGCGGGCACCAGGTAGCCCAGAAATCAACCAAAACCACTCCGGGAAATTGTAATACTTCCGAGTCAAAATTGGCGCTGGTTAGCGTAATGGCGGTCTCTTCTTCCATGGGAAATGATTACAGGTAAGCGTATTTAGTATACGCTAGGCGACCAGGAATTGGAAGAATCCGAACTGTTCGGGCGTGAGCGTTTGTTCCAACTCTTCGGTCAGGCTCTCCACCTCTTCCTCATCCCACTGCTCATGAATCAGATGGATCAGCTCATGGATAAGGGTCATAACCCGTTCATCAATTGATAGGTCGTTAGCCAGGCCGATAATGTTTTCGTCCGGCATAATCAATCCCATAATATTGCTGTGGCGATGTCGCTTTACTTCGGATGGCGCGTCCAGAGCCAGCTGCTCCAGGCGATGGCGGGGGAAAAACCGGATCTCGTAGCCGGAATCAAGAAACGCTTTCTTCAGTTCGGAGTGGGTGGGGGCGGTCATATTTCTTTTTATTTTTTGCTCAAATTACGTAATTATACGGTTAAATCAGGTTAGTGTCAATGATCGATGAAATTAGAGTAGGAGAGAGTTGGCTTGTAGAGCTGATATATTCGCAATTTGGAAACAACGGCGAGTCGACAAAAGGGGAGAGAGGGGAATGTGGTATACTGCTAAACATGGCGGGGTAGGGAAGCGTCTCCCCTCCCCCCCACAAAATATAAAGGGAAGAGTGCACGCGCCTGTCATCCTCTTCGATTTTTTCAACCTTTCTTGCCGGTTCTGTAAAAAAAATGAGAGGAAGGAAAGCGGGGATAGCTGTCCCCTGCCGACTCCCCTATCAGATTAAAATTTTTTGATGCCCGATGACATTATTGTGTACGATATTGAAACCCAGGAAACGTTTCAGGATATTGGTTCGCGCGATCCGAAGAAGCTGCACATTTCCCTAATCGGCGCCTACTCTTACCAGGAAAACAAGCTGATCAGTTTTGTCGAATCCGAGTTTCCCCTGTTCTGGCGCCGGCTGGAACAAGCCGCTCTGATTGTCGGTTTTAACAATCACGGCTTCGATGACCAAGTCTGCGCCGCTTACTTTCCGGAGATGCCGAAAGTGCCCAGCTTTGACATTCTGGAAGAGGTGTACAATAACCTGGGTTTTCGGATTAAACTGGATAATATCGCCCAGGCGACCCTAGGAGAAGGGAAATCCGGCGACGGCCTGAAGGCCATTAAGCTGTACCGGGAGGGAAAAATAGATGAGCTAAGATCGTACTGCCTGGATGACGTTCGCATTACCAAGGAGATTTACGATTACGGTAAACTGCATGGCCGGATCTCCTATTCTGATTTGCAAGGCGTCAAACAGGTCTCCATTGATTTTAACCGCCCGCTCGATAAGCCTTCTGAGAACTTAAATCTCAGCTTGTTTTAACGTTTCTAGAGGCAGCAGCGCGCATTTCAGCCGGGTTGGCGAGAGCGGAATACCCAGCAGTTTTTGTACGGTTTCCGGGGTAGTAGCTTGTATTTCTTGCACTTCCCGGCCTTTCAACCGCTCGGCCAGCAGATCGGTGGAGGCAGCGCAGACGGCACAGGCACGGCACCGGTGTTTGATATCGGTAATAACGCCGTCCCGCAGCTTAAGAGCGATCTCAATCTCATCTCCGCACAGTGGATTCTCCCCTCTTACTACCGCGTCCGGATCGCTCATCTCTCCGGCGTGGACTGGATTCTTATACCGGTCGATAATCAGCGCTTGGGCTTCATCAAACATGAGAGAAATCGGTAATAATACTTTTAAGAACGGCAATAAACCGATCGATGTCCGCTTCCGTGTTATACATACCCAGACTGATCCGATTACTGGCGGGTATCCCTAACTGCTGGTGGAGTGGCGCGGCGCAGTGATGCCCGGCCCGGATGCAGATCTCTTTTTGACCAAGAAGGTCGGCCAGATCATGCGGATGCACGCCATCCACGGTAAAGGAGATAATCCCGCTGTGAGGGTGGGGATCGCCTAAAATCCGGACGGAAGGGATCTGCTCCAGGCTGTGCCGGACTGTTTGACTGAGATGGCTAGTATAGTCGGTAATCGCGGCGGTTCCTTGATCGACCAGATAATCCAGTGCGGCCGCTAAACCGATAGCGCCTTCCATATTAGGAGTGCCGGCTTCAAACTTCCAGGGGAGAGCATTCCAGCTGGCACCGGTTAATGTAACGGTACGGATCATATCTCCACCGGTTTGATAGGGAGGGAGGGTCTGGAGCCGCTCTTCTCTCCCCCAGAGGACGCCGATACCGGAGGGGCCATACACTTTATGTCCGGAAAACACTAAAAAATCCGCTCCCAGGTCACGGACGGAAGGAAAGAGGTGAGGGAGGGATTGAGCGGCATCGGCAATCAGGCAGGCGGCACTCCCCTGTTCGTCCATAATTTTTTTAATCTCGGACAGGGCAATAAATCGGCCGAAGACATTGGAACAGTGCGATAGGGAGACGATTTTAGTGGCCGGACTCAACAAGGATCGAAAATTTTCCAAATCAATCTCTCCCCCGTCCGTCATTTTGGCATACCGTACGACCAGATTCAGGC
>JAGWZN010000077.1 GCA_018968785.1 Patescibacteria group bacterium | reverse complement strand
GAATAATATGCTTCAGCCAGCCTTTTCCGGTTGCCGGCGTATATACGCTCCACTGCCGCCGGGTAGCGAATCGGGCGGTGGCGTTCATGATTTGGTTGGATATTTCAGAAAGAAGAAAGCAACGATCAACACCGACATCCGCCTCCTCTATTCCTTTACGGTGCCGGGACGGCCAGACCGCCCTGTCTTTCTGAAGGAAACCAAAGCGGAGTTTATTGCGAAAGAAAAGCGGAAACGGTTCAGAACTGGCAATAAACGGCTGCCAGAGCGAAGGGGCGGCTATCGGCTCGAACAGCCGGATCAGCTCGCTTGCTTTGCGGCGGGTTTGCGCATCGTATGGGATATCCTGGGTATCGCATCCGCCACATACCTCAAAAAAGGGACAGATCGGAATGACGCGATCCATGGTCTACAGGTTTGGGTGGTTGACGTACGCGATATCGACCGATTCGCCGTATTCCGGCACTCCCGAAGCGATGCCAACCTGTTCTTCTACGGCTTGGGAAAACGAAAGAGCGGAGTTTAACTCTCCGTGCGTCACAAATACCCGGCGCGGCGGATGGTGTTGGAATCCCTGCAGCCAATGCACCAGGCGCGGGTAATCGGCATGACCGGAAAAGGCGCCGCAAGACTGGACTTTGGCATGCACGTCAATCTCCTGGCCGAAAATATGCACCCGACGGTCGCCATCATGCAGATGCCGCCCCAGACTTCCTTCCACTTGAAAGCCGATAATCAAGAGAATGGTGTTGCGCTTGCCCAGGTAGTTACGGAGGTGGTGAAGGATCCGGCCGCCGTTCATCATACCGGAGCCGGCGATGATGATTTTAGGCGTGGGAACGTCCAGGATTTGTTTCGATTCGCTGCCGTGCTCGGTAAAGGTAAGGCCGGAGAAACGGAAAAAGTCTTCGCCGTTATGGATCTCATTTTGAGCTTCCGTATTAAGGAAATCGATGTGATGACGGAAAACGTCGGTGGCTGCGATTGCCATCGGACTGTCCAGGAAAATTGGCAGCCGGGGTATCTGTTTCGTAACATGCAAATGGTGCAGCTCATACAGCAGTTCCTGGGTGCGCTCCATGGCGAAAGAAGGAAGCAGCAGTACCCCCTTATTTTTTACAATCTCCCAGATCGCCTCTTTGAGGATAGCGTATCGGTGACTGCCAGGTTCGTGCACCCGGTTTCCGTAGGTCGACTCAATGACCACGATATCCGCTTCATCAATCGCTTGCGTATTGCGCAGCAGCGGAACCGGTGTATTGCCCAGATCGCCGGAAAACGCGATTACCTGATTATCAGCTCGCACTTTTACCGAGGCCGACCCGAGGATATGGCCGGCATCGCTTAACGTGATAAAAACCCCGGGCGCGATCTCCCGCTCCGTCCCGTATTCGATTGATTGCCAGGTTCCTTCCAGCGACTCCACCTCTTCCTGAGAATACAGAGCCGGCCGCTGGTGGCGCTCCGCCTCTTCCTGCATCAGGCGGACCGAATCGCGCAAGGTAATCATGCTCAGTTCGGCGGTCGGTTTAGTGCTCCACAGCTTACCGCGAAACCCTTCTTTATGCAGCTTGGGAAGCCGGCCGGTGTGATCGAAATGAGCGTGGGTAACGATGGCGGCATCAACCTGCGCCGGATCAAACGGAAAAGGCATTTCATTTTTATCTTCCGCGTACTTACCGCCCTGGAACATGCCGCAGTCCAGCACCACCGATGCGTGCTCGGTTTTAATCAAATAACAGGAACCGGTGACTTCCCTGTTCGCCCCGCAAAAAGTTATTTTCATTCCTTAATATTACTTAGGGCTATGATACCAGAACCGGCGGCCAAACTCATAGAGTGCGATGGCGGCGGCCGTACTGACATTCAGCGAGTGGGCGCTTTCGCCACGCATGGGCAGTTCCAGATGAACCGGGCACTCTGCTAACGTCTCCCGGCTCACTCCTTCCCGTTCATGGCCGGCAATTAAAATAAACGGAAAAAGCAGATCGGCCGAAAAGATATCGACCGCCGTCCCGGTCTGTTCCAGAGCGTATAGATGATATCCCTCCTGTTTCCTTTCCCGCAGATACCGATTCAGCCGCGAGGTCCACTCCCATGGCACAGTTTCAACGGCTCCTAGGGCGGTTTTATCAATTTCATGCCGGGGCGGCTTGGGCGTGGTACCGGCCAGTATCAGCCGCTGGACGTGAGCGGCATCGGCCGTACGAAAGATTGCGCCCACATTGTGTAAGCTCCGGATGTTTTCCAGAACCAGTATGCCGGGTAACCGCGGGTTAGGCATCGCGCAGGAAAGAGACCAGCTCTGCTTGTGAAACGGTACGCTGCTCACTGCTTTCCAAATCCTTCACGGCAACTTCGCCACGTTCCGCTTCCGTCGCCCCGATAATTACCGCCCACCGGCTCTGTGATTTGGCGGCGGCTTTCATCTGCGCTCCGACACTGTCCTTATCCAGTCCGGCATCGACTGACAGACCGGCCGCGATGAGTTCTGGAATAAGTTCGATCACAGCGGTTTTACCGGCCGTGTCAGCCGCTACCAGATAGGCATCCGGCCGGTGCTGCGTCAGCCGGTCGAAAACCCCCTGTTGCTCACAGGTCTCAATAATACGGTCCAACCCGAGACCGGCACCAACCGCGCCAACCGTCGATCCGCCCAATTGGGGTAGCAAGCCGTCGTACCGGCCGCCGCCTCCCAAGGACGACTGCTGTCCTTCCTGGCCGCTTACCGTCCATTCAAAGGCCGTATGACTGTAGTAATCCAGACCGCGGACCAGCTGTTCATTGAGGCGGTACGGTATTCGCCACTTTTCCAGATACTGCCGTACCGCGTCGAAATGAGCTTGGCTCTCCGGTCCAAGCGCTTCCGATAATCGGGGCGCCGCGTCCATAAACTCTTTATCGCGCGGATCCTTACTGTCAAGAATACGGAGCGGATTTTTCTCTAACCGGGCGACGGAATCTTCGCTAATCCGATCGCGTAACGGCCGAAAGTACTCCTGGAGTTGAGCCGCGTACCGGGATCGTTCTACGGAGGTGCCCAGTGTATTTAACTGAAGCTCCAGCCCCGAAAGGCCAAGCCGATTCAGAAAAGACCAGGTAGTAAAAATCACCCAGGCGTCAGCAAACGGTCCGGTATCGCCAAAATACTCCACGTCGAACTGAGTATGTTCGCGGTACCGCCCCTTCTGGGGACGGTCGTACCGGAAGACATTTAAGATAGTGTACAGACGAACCGGTTGCGGCCAGGTGTGCATACCGTGCTGGATAAAAGCCCGGACTACCCCGGCTGTCGCTTCCGGTCGGAGGGCGTAAGTTTCCTCCTCAGTTGAGCGTATACCACGGGTTAAAAACAGCTCCTTATCAATAATATCCGTGCCATCGCCAATCGAGCGGTGGAAGAGCGCCGCCTCTTCATAGCTGGGAATAGTAATTGGCCGGAAAGAGAGTTGTCCGGCGGTTTGGCGGGCGGTTTCCGTGACGTACTGCCAGGCCGGCTGTCGGTCAGGCAGGATGTCCCGGGTGCCGCGGGGCGATTGGATAGGGTTCATATCTGTTCTTTTAATTTTTCAGTTAGACGGGCTAGCAGTCGTACTAATTCTCTGGGTAAGTCAGGCACTTCCGCCAGTTCTGCTAAATAGAATGTCTCAGTCTCCTGGAGGAACTCCCGCTGCTTTTCCAGCGAAAAAACCAGATGGTAATCGGTCAGATTGCTGCATCGGTCGGCAATTTTAATCCAAGCGACTCGTGGGTCTTTGCGGCTTTTGCTGTACACTTTCTCCAAATGTTCTTTGGTAGAGAACATTTTCTGATGGGTCACCGCTTCCACCAGCTGATACACCGCCTCGCCGAACCGGTGCTTCAGCTCCCCGGCACCGGTTTCGGTATCTTCCAGCACGTCATGAAGCAGGCCGGCCACAATAGTATCCTGATCGGCGCCTGATTGCGCCAGAAGCGCGGCTACCTGAAGCGGATGCAGGATATACAGATTACCCGATTTACGGCGTAGTTCGCCGTAATACTGAGCCGCTCCAAATAATCCCTCCATGATCGGTGTCTGCTCCAGTTCGGAGCGGTTTTTAATCTCTTGGAGAAAATAGAGGGTGGTGGAGTATAGGTCCGGTCGATCAAGAAACGATTCGGTCATGCACAGTAGGTGAAGCGGAAGCTACCGCTTCTAGCCTACCATCTTTGACCCGTAAAACCAACTGTTCCGTTTCCGGCGTTTCCATGAGAGCGGTAATCAGGGCCGGCTCAACCTGCTGTAAGAATACCCGGTCAATACTGCGCGCGCCGGCTTCCGGACGGTACTGCTGGAGTAGCCATTGGGTAAAGGACGGAGTGGCCGATAGAGTAATATGCCGGTTCTTCATATTGTGTTTAAGCTCCTGCAATTTCCGCTGGCTTATCTTTTTTACTACCTCTTTGCTTAACGGACGGAAGTAAAT
>JAGWZN010000076.1 GCA_018968785.1 Patescibacteria group bacterium | reverse complement strand
AAGTTGGTGACAAATTACTTCAGCGATATACCCGGATTGTCTTCAAGTTACTCAGGGCTCAGCTCATGCCGGCCAACCGTCCCCCAGAGCAAGTCAGCTACGGGAAGGGATTTGGCTACAAAATGTCCTTGAAGAAAACCCCGATATTGACGGCGTCTTTCTGGAAGACGCGGTATGCAAGGCCGAACAGCGGATAAGTCAGCTGCCGCTGGTTCTGAGCCACGGAGATCTGACCCCTTTTAACGTTATGGATAAAGGTGTTATCGACTTTGAGCACCGTTTCATCGCCCCCTTCGGGTACGACGCGGTAACCGCTGCTATCTATCAGCGGTTTTGGGATTATCCCCGGTCTGATCAGACCGGAACTATGAAGCGGTGGGAGTTTTCTGATATGCAGATTGCCGGCTATCTTTTAGAAGTGGACCGTATCTGTGAGCAATATAATGTCCCTGCGGTATCTGAATATTTCGATGACTTTCTCATGCTGAAATCCATCTGGGCGCTTTCCTTTGAAAAAACGGAAGACGGTGCGCGACTTCCGTCCGGACGTTGGGCTTGGCGAAAGAAGATTACGCTCTACTGTGCTGAGAAGTATCTATCCGGCAAGCCGATCGTTAGCCAGGCATTCCGGGAAATCGGGCTTATTGATGCTCCACAGAAACGGTAGATAATCTATTACTAAGCTGAGTTTGGCTGTAGCCGTATGCCGCTAAAGCGATAATGAAACAAACCGCCATGATAAAGACGGCCACGCTATTACCGTTATCAGCGGAGATGCCTCCGGCACCGAAAGCTAAGAGGGAGCTGATAAAACCGATCGTTATGGGCAGGCGCAATACTCGTTTACGGATCGAAAGCACTAACTGGATGATTCCGCCAACGATAATTCCCACGGCTATGAGAATATGCAGTACGAGAAAAACATCCTGAACCGTGCTCGGCTTTGACGGGTCGAAGTTAATTACGGTAGTAAGCGCGATGCCTAAAATAGCGTCGAGCATCAAAGCGCCCATCAATCCAAGTGTGCGTTGCCGCCAAGTCTGGTACGTCATAATTATTTTTCCCCTTTCACTGTGCTAATCCCAACTAACTTATAAAGCAGGTTAAAACCGCTGACGCTGTTTATTAGCGCGATAGCGGCTATTATCAGCCATATGGTTCTGGTTGCGCCATGCGAATAGTAAGCGGTAAAGGCCGCTCCTATGGCTACAAAGAAGCGTATTACCCTGTCGACGGTGCTTTCATTTTGCCAAGATTTCATGTGCATGTCGCTAAGATTGTTGCCATAGAAGTAATATAATCCAGCTCTATGATTTACTCAATAGTGCTCGTGCTTGAAACGGCAGCTCTCGAATGTGTTTTTTTGGTATACTGCGACTATGGATTGGGATTGGCATAAACTGTCGGAAGAAACGGTTTGGAGCGGCTATCGACAGATTGTTACGCGCCACTTCCGGAAACCGGATGGAGCGTACGCGGACTTCGAGATTAAAAAGGAAGGAGAAGCGGTTTGTATAATGGCAATTACTGATAACCAGACCGTCCTCCTTACCAAAGAGTTTCGTCCCGGTCCCGAAATAGTCCTACTGGAGCTTCCCGGTGGCTTTAAGGCGCCTGAAGAGGATGCCGAGGAGGCAGCCAGACGCGAACTCCTGGAAGAGACGGGCTATACCGGAGATTTCTCTTTTGTGGGCACGAGCCTGGCGGACGCCTATTCTGATATGGTGCGGTACAACTTTGTTGCCCGGAACTGCCATAAGGTACAGGAACAAGCGACAGAAGAAAATGAGCATATTGAGGTGGTTCAAATGACCATTATTGAGTTTCGTTCTCATCTCAGAAGCGGCCAACTTACGGATGTCGCAACAGGTTATTTGGGTCTTGATTTCCTGGGATTGCTCTAGCTCTTAACGCGGCTTGGGGCAGAAAGAATTGCGTCTATCTGCTTATCTGTTAATATGTAACCATATACTAAAAGATTGTAAGTATGAGTAATAAAGTGAAACCCGAGCTAATGGAATACGCCTTTCGGGCGTTGGCAGCGAAACAGCCCCTTGCGAACGTTTTATCCGCTTTGCTCCGCTCCGGCTGGCCGTCGGAAGATGTAAAAGCTTTAAATCGGGAATTAAATAAATGGAATTGGGGGGGGCTTGCTTGTGGCAAACTCTCTGGCCGCTTATGCATGGGGTGTGGTGGCTCGGATTGATTCTACTCATTACTTTCTTCACTCCTTTTAACTTCCTGGCAACTGGGTTGGGAGGTGCTTATTTGGGAATGGAGGGTAATAAGATTGCATTATCCCGCCGCAAATTTAAGAACCTTGATCAGTTTTATAAGGTTCAGAGGGTATGGAAAATAGTCGGTTTTATTGTAACTCCATTGGGGCTACTCTACTCTTTTGCTTATCTCTCATTTATGGTTAGTGCCTTCGGTGGAAGGTTTTACAATCCCTTGAGTGATTCAAGAATTGTCTACGGAGTTCTTCAGCAAATAATGCAGGTCCTCATTGTGGGCTTAGTGATGGTACTTGTTATCTGGGGATATAGAAAAATGACGATCAACCGTCTCTTTCGTGAAGCGACAGCGACAGTTTAATCCACTGACTCTACGTATCTATTCCGTATGAATATCGTGAGTTGGAATCTGAACGGTATGCGGGCGGTGGAACGACAGGGTTTTGGGGAGTGGGTGCGTTCATTCCCCGCCGATTTACTTTGTTTTCAGGAGATTAAACTCCAGGAAAACCAGGTAAGCGAGGCGATCCGCAGCCTTGACGGTTATACACAGCTTTATAACTGCGCGGAGAAAAAGGGATACGCCGGCGTGGCGGTCTTTACTGTCCAGCCGCCGCTTACCGTTCATACCGAGATTGGTCATGACCGCTTCGATGCTGAGGGGCGAATGCTCTGCCTGGAGTTTCCAGAGTGCTTTCTGGTTAACCTGTATTTGCCGCATGGAGGGAGGCAAAAGGAACATTTGGCATATAAGCTGGAGGTATACGCCGTATTGCGTCGATATCTCTCCGGTCTCTCCGGCAAGCCGATCGTTTTGACAGGTGATTTTAATATCGCCCACTCCGAACTGGACCTGGCGAGGCCAACGCAAAATCGCGGTAATATTATGTTCACTCCTGAAGAACGGGCGCAACTGGATCAGCTTACTCAACTAGGGTACCATGATACTTTTCGCGCGTTACATCCTGAGGAACGAGCGTACAGTTGGTGGCCGTATCTGGCTTCCGCTCGCGCCAATAATATCGGTTGGCGGATCGATTATATTTTCACTACCCTTTCCCCTACTTCAATAACCGCGGCCGGCATGCTCCCTTCCGCGTGCGGATCGGATCACTGTCCGGTTTTTGCCGATCTATTGTTATGAAATTTTTAACGGCCAGGAAGAGCGGGGCGGATTTCGCCTAAAAGCCTGATGTAGCTTTCGTAGCGAGGCGCATTAAGATTGCCTGATTGAAGCGCGGCTTTAATGGCGCAGCCTGGCTCATGTAAGTGCAGACAATTGTTATACTTACAGTTTCCCAGATACGGTTCGAACTCGGGAAAGTAAGTATCCAGGGCTAACTCATCCAGATTTTCAACGCCCAGGGAACGAATACCGGGCGTATCGATAATGTATGAATCTTTTTCCCATTGGTAGAGGTGGCTGCTGGTAGTAGTGTGCCTACCCTTTCCTGTTTTGGCGCTTACTTCATTCGTCCGTAAGTTAGTGCCGGGAATGAGCGAGTTGATAAGAGAAGACTTGCCGACACCGCTATGACCTACCAGTACCGCGATACGCTTCCGCAACTGTTCCTTCAATTTTGCTATACCGTTTCCAGTGCGCGCGGAAGTTTCAATCACCGGAACGCCGAGTTGACTGTAATATGAGAGTATCGGATCCCGTTTTTCAGTGAGATCGCTCTTGCATAAGACAATTATCGGCTTCACTCCTCCGTTTTGAGCGACTACTAAGTAGCGATCAACAAACCGGGGATGAAACTCCGGGTTTAGAGTAGACGCAACGATAACGGCAATATCGATATTAGCCGCGATAATCTGTTGCTCAAAGCCCGCGTGAGAGCGACGCGACGCGTCTCCTCGCAACCGGGCAATAAAGCTTTGACGAGCCAATATTTCCCTGATAGTTAAATCATCTTCTTCCGTCTCCAGTAATACCAAATCTCCAACTACCGGCTGCTGGCTTTTTTCTAGCGGTACAGAGAAATATTCCCCACGATATAAGATAATCACTTTCCCTTCTCCTACCCCACCAACTCGACCAATATATGCCGGGTTCGCTTCTGAAGGATCGATGAACCGCCGCTCCTGCGCAGCGAAATGACGGCCTCTTGCTCGCGCTTTCTTGGCGATGGCGTGTGTATTATGCGACCTTACCCAGGAGTTATTTATTCTCATCAAATTGCTTAGAACAGCTTCCCACCCAGAGGGACCTCTTTTGTGGGAGTAATAAGTACAGCAT
>JAGWZN010000075.1 GCA_018968785.1 Patescibacteria group bacterium | reverse complement strand
GAAACTGTCTTTCGTTTCGCTGGCTCTTCTTTTGTTAGCCAACCCGCCCCCCGTCTTCCGCCGCACCTGTCTGGCGGCTATTCGGGCGGCAGGGAGAGGAGACCAGATGTGAAAAGTGTAGTGCGGTCAGCAACCACTGTAGTAAATGATCTGGACTTTCGATAAAATAAAGAAAACCAACCTAAAATCGCTTCTCATGCTTTCCACACCGTTCTACGACCCGACCAAAAGTTATCAGGAAAATTACGATGACGGGCCGTACGGTAACTTCCATGGAAGTATCGCGTACCGGCAGCCAGGAAAGCCGAAAAATACCTTTTTTGACTTGCCGGTTTACCTTCCGTTTGGCATTCCGGCCGGACCGCTGATCAATGGCCGGTTCGTGAAAGCGGCGCTGGACCAGGGTTTCGACCTGCCGGTTTATAAAACCGTGAGAACGGCCGCCTACCCTTGCCATCCGTTTCCCAATGTCTTGGCGGTCCATCCCAACGGAGAGCTTACTCTCGAGAAGGCCCAAGGTTCGCTGGTTGCCGATACCGACTACACCGAGCCGCTTTCTATCACCAACTCTTTCGGAGTGCCCTCTTTCAACCCGGATGTTTGGCAACCCGACCTGGCGGAGGCAGTAGCGTATGCCCGACCGGGACAGATTGTTATTGGCAGCTTCCAGGGTACGAAAAAGCCTGGCGGAAACGTGGATGATTACATTGCTGATTTTGTTGCCGCCGCTCGACTGGTCAAAGAAACCGGGGTTAAGGTCATGGAAGTGAACCTCAGCTGCCCAAACGAAGGCACTGCGGACCTGCTCTGCTTTGATACCAATCGGGTTCTCAGCATTGTAGACGCCATTAAAAACGCGATCGGTGATACTCCGCTCATCCTCAAACTGGCCTATTTCGCCAATCAAGACCATCTGCGCTCTTACGTTCGCCAGGTTGGCAAGATTGCGGATGGCTTCGCGGCCATCAACACAATTGCCACCCGGATCATTGACCAATCCGGCGGACAGGCTTTGCCGGGAGAAGGACGAACTAGAAGCGGCGTTTGCGGTACCGCTATCAAATGGGCCGGATTAGAGATGGTGAGCCGGCTGGCGGCACTGCGGGCCGAATGTAATCTTTCCTACACCATCATCGGAGTCGGCGGCGTCATGAAGCCGGCGGAGTATCAAGAGTATCGAGAGGCGGGAGCGGATGCCGTTATGTCCGCCACCGGTGCGATGTGGAATCCGGCCTTGGCCCAAGAGATCAAGGCCACGGTATAGATGGATATTCAAGCAGCCAAATCGTTGGCAGCCGGTTTTTTTGTTCCCATTTTCTTCAGGAGCCAGTCATATATCGCTGGTTCCTTCCGCTGTAAAATACGGAGTGCTTCTTCTTGCGCTTCCTCAAATGTCAAGATATTGGCACTGGCTAATTGTATTATCGTCGGCTGATCTTCCCCGCCCCCAATGAGAGCGACCGGCTGGAACTCAGTTTTACTAATCTGTAATACAGCCGGTAACCATGGCCAGGTAGTATTGCTCAGTCCGAATGGCCGTGTCTCTTGGCCATCACCTTCTTCTTTCGGCCATTCCGGAACCCAAAGATTATACTCGTTAACCGTTCGCGAAACCCAGCTTAACTCCGGTATCGGCTGCTCTTTTTGTTCTCTTCGCGGAGCGGGAGTTTTACTCAACTGCTCTATACTCATAATTCATCGACGTTAAAATCACCCTCACCTTATCTTATTTTCTCCCGATTCGCAATCAGTGCCCGAAAAATCCGCGGTACCGCTTATCCGGAGCCAAGTACAGCGTCACGCCGCGTTTCCGGCATACCGCTTGTACCTCCGCGTCTTTCACCGATCCGCCGGTAGCCAATATGGCGGTAACGCCGGCATCAGCCAACACTTCCGGTCCGTCCGGGAAGGGGAAAAAACTGTCGCTATAGGCGACACAGCCGTCCACCGTATGGCCGGCATCGGTGGCTCGTTTGATCGCCAACTCACAGCCGCCGACCCGATCCTGTTGGCCGACTCCGTTGCCCAGCAAGCTTCCATTTCGAGTCAAAGTAACCGTGTTGCTGTTACTGGTTGATCCGATTGCCCAGGCCAGCAAGAGATCGCGTTCCCGCGCTGCCGGTAATGAAACGCTTTTCTGTAGATCTGGATCTTTGAGATCCAATACCAGCTCATAATTAGGCTGCGCCAGAAAACCGCCGCGGACATACCGGAATCGACGGCTGATATCCAGAGAATCGCTTGTCAGCTCCGCCAGAGCAGGATTAGCCAAAAACCGGCATTTATCACCTTTGCGTCGGAGTAGCTCTACCGCTTCGTCAGCAAAAGAGGGTGCAATAATACCGTCCAATAGCCGCCGGCTGCCTTCCGGCATGCCATAGCTCAGTAAGATCTCTGCCGACTGCCGATCCACCGGAAAGTTTACCATTACCAGACCGCCAAATATTGCTCGCTTGTCGCCATCAATCATCTTTTTCAATACCGTCTCCGTCTTTTTTGGCTCGCCGACTGCCGCGCCGCAGCAGTTTCCGTGTTTGGCACCGAGAGCAATAGCCGGTACCGTTCCGTAGTTGCGATCAAAAGCGGCCGCCAGATGGGTCATCGTCTGCAGCAGCCGATCCAGATCGCAAAGGTTATTGTAGCTGGGAGTCGTGCCGGCTATCCGGGTAAACCGGTCGAGAGCCAGCCGATCAGGACTACCGGTCGAATACAAGCCGGCCGGCGCCTGCCAGCCGTTTTCACCGTATTGGCACTCCAGCACTTGCCGCCCTAGCAACCCGTCGTACGATCCGTGATACCGGGCCGAGGCCAAACCGTACCGGGCCACTACAGCCTCCGCCTTAGCCGCCAGCTCCGTAATCATCCGCTCCTTCTCCGGCGCGCCGTCTTCCAACCAAGCCGCCACCCGGTCGCGATCAGCCGGATCACAGATCACAATTCGCTGTCCTTTGGCGGCGGATCGAAGCATCGCGGGGCCGCCAATATCAGTCTTCTCCCGTACCGACTCCGGCGTGCTGTCCGGACGGTCAATCTCGGCCTGAAGTGGATAGAGATCAACGCACACCAGATCGATAAACGGCACCCTCAGCTTTTTCAGCTCGCTCCGGTCCGCTTGGGTATCCTGCGCCAGCAGTCCGGCATGGATCTCCCGGGATAGGGTGACCACTCGATGACCGAGGATCGGTTCGCCCACCAATTCGCCGACGTCCTGAACCGGAATATCGGCGGCTTGCAGCGTTTTGGCTGTCCCGCCCGACGCTAGAATCTCCCAGCCCAGCCGTTTGAGGCGGCGCGCGAAATCGACAATTCCTTCTTTGTTATAGACAGAGAGAAGGGCGGTTTGCTTATTTATCACCATATTTGGATACTAACACCTTCTCAACCGTACGACAATTTAAGCCGCTTCTGCCGAGGAGTTTGTGTTCAATGACTGCAATTCCTTGCAAATATCCCCCCAATAGCTAGAGCCGTTCCTTGTCACATTAACGTATCGTGCCGTCACCGACCATGTCTTTTTATCGGGCAAGTACTTAATCGCAACAGCAACACCTTTTCTAAAAATACTAACGGTGTTGCCGGCAGTTACCCCAGCTACGTAATTCTTTGAAAAATATTCAGATTCATATCCAAGTAATTTGCATATTTTATCCGCTAGAGCAACAGCCTGATTCGGGTCACCTACTTCCCAATGGAAGCTAGGTTCGGCTTTTGGTGTCTCTTTTCTATTTCGCCCCCCATTATCTGTTCCATTGCCCGAACTTTCCACCCCGCTAGCATTCGTTGTGGGTATTTCCCTAGGAGCTCCAAACATAGTTTTTACTTACGTAATATGCAATTCGCATGATAGCAGAGTGTAAATTAAACGGCTAGAGCCGCATTTTCCGTGGAAAACCGTAAGAACAGTATCGCAACCGCCGCGTACGGCATCTCCTCGGGGAAAAAGTGCATCAATCGGTACCTGGCGCTCCCACTCTGTCCAGGCAGAAAATTATGAAGCGACGCCCCCCTTCTCTCGTTCTGACCCGTTCCAACCAACATCTGCTGAATCAGAGCATCCTTCTGCTTTAATTCTGTGTGCTGTAATTGACTAAGCGCGATGAGAAGGTCTTTTATGACGTAGGCAATGCCCATGTTTAGGTTTGACTCTAGATGCCCATTAATATGACGGAATGCCCACCAAAAGTTTTGAACCGCTATCTTGTTTTTAGGTCGAGGTATGTTTCTATTCCATTCGTTCATAAACTGACCAATTCCTTCATGAAGCTTTCGAAACTTTTCTTGATTAAATCCGCCATTCCGCCCCAACTTACCTCGCGCTACTTTGGCTAAGTTATTAACTAAGTAGGCAAGTGCTGACATTCCCTCATCAGTAAGATCCAAAATATTTCCCGTATATACCGCCTCTTCCAGCAAGGGATAAATCATGCCGAGAATTTCTTGGTCCGGATCGTCAATCTTCGGACACTTTTGATTGCGT
>JAGWZN010000074.1 GCA_018968785.1 Patescibacteria group bacterium | reverse complement strand
GGACTCACCAGTTACCAGACTAAACTAAAAATACTTGCTCCGGCTATTCGGGACTATTTAGCGACACCTACCGTAGTCATGTTTTAGGAAAATGCGTAAGTCCTGACCCCAATGAACATTCGATTACTTCTTACCGTCTTGATCGCCGTTATTTTAACCGCCCTGACGACCAGTGGCACTGTCTACGGTTGGCAAAAACAGATTGGAAACACAACGACTGCCGACCTAGAAACTCAGATCGCCGCTCTGCGTGAACAGTTGGCCACTCTTCCCACTCCGCTTCCTACCCCGGCGAGCATCGCTATACCAGAAGCAACCAAGTCGCCGACTCCCGTCCCCACACCGGCACCTGTAGCACTGTCCACCTCTCAGTTAATGAACTTTTCCTTTAAGGACAGCAATGGAATACCTCGTACCCTTACAAATGGAGTTGCCAGCTATCCTGTTGCCGGCGGCACCGAAACACTCACGCTATTACCGGCTACTGTAGCGGCTGGCAATCTCAACGGAGACAACGGTATTGACGAGGTTGCGATTTTAAGCGATAACGAGAGAGGCACCGGAACGTACTATCTGTTAGCCGCATTGATTAACCAGTCCGGACAGCCGACACTTGCGGATGAGCGACCGGTTCTAGCTGATCGTTCTCTCATCAGCAGCGTGACCGTGAATGACGGAATAATAACTGTAACCGGCAAGATTCACGGTACCGACCAGTCAATGGCGGACGCTCCAAACCAGCCCGCCACGGAACAGTACCGCCTGAGCCAAGGGACATTAGTAAAGCAGTAGTTAACTTAGTACTAGTTTTAGTAATTATAGATTATGTACCTGGATCCCAACCCGCCAACTATTCCTAATCCGAATCCGGCCGCTATCAAGAGTAACTTTTTGCTCCTTACTCTTTTGGCTATAATCATTACCGGGATTGTTTCCGGAGTAGGTGTGTACACGTACGAACAGAACCAACAGAGCGCCGCTACCCAAGACCTGCAATCCCAGGTTAATACCCTGAGAAGTCAGCTCGCGGTTAAGAGCGCTGCTTCCGCGACAACTACCACCCCTACACCCGCCCTCAACACCTATACCAATACTGCCTACGGCTATTCCTTTCATTATCCGACCGGGTACGTTGCTGAAGGAACCGTGGGCGACGCTCATTTACTCCCTCTAACCGGAACTGACAGAGGAGTATATATTATTACCCCCACCCAGATAGTTCAACAAGGCGGATTTAATGATATCTCAGGTAACTTTCTCTTCAGTACACTCTACATCGGCTCCAATTTTAGCGAGGCGGCAGTCAGGGAGCGGTTTTCCCCAGGTGACACGCTGGTAGTCTCTACCACAACCCTCGGTGGCGCGAGCGCGTATAAAGTGATCATCACCAGCTCGACCGATAAGAACCAGCAAATTGATATCACCACCTATTTTGTGAAAACCGCATCCGGTGCCGTTATTCAAATCACTCTGCAGAATCAAAGTCCGGACGCGATCACTATATTACATTCGTTTCAAGTCACAAAGTAACATTATATAAGTCTAACCTAAAGGAGAACCATGGAATCGGAAACACCTGAACTAACCCCAACCCCGCCAAAAAGCAGCTTATTTCCTGTTGTGATTCTGGCGGTTATCGTTGTCGGCCTGGCTTCGGGTATCGGCGTATACGCCTACCAAAAGCATCAACAGAATACCTCTGAGCAAAATTTGCAATCTCAGATCAACACCCTAAAGAGTCAACTGGCAGCGAAGCCATCAAGTGCCACCTCCGCGCTATCAATTGCCCCTTCTACAGCCGACTGGAAAACTTTCACTGACCCCGATTACGGTCTCAGCTTCAAATACCCCAACTCCTGGTCCGCCGGTGCGATAGTAAACGAAACTGCCGGTACCTATCCTTTTACTTTTGATGCCAACGCCGCCGCCTTTAACGCTTCAGATGCCACAGTCCATGTACTGCTCACCTCATACGCCGCGCTCAATAACGATGTTAATAAATCAAAGCTACAAAAATTGCGGGATATTTATTCAGCCAAAGCGGTCGTCAACGGACTGCTGCCAAACGGAGTAATTTATGATAACGCCAGTGCGTTTCTAGATAACTCGTACCCCGCCTACATCCAAACCGAAGATGGTACATGGCGTGGTGCCTACTTCTACAGCACCCAACGACAGAACGACCCGGATCCGCATGCGCAGAACGTAAATCTTGATCACCTCTTTATTTATATCAGCGATGGCAAAAGTAAGGTTATCGAGTTCGACATTCATACCACTGCCAGCCAGTACACGCCGCTTGCCGCTTGCACCAGTAATCATCCAACTTGTTCCCGGCCGGACGCCCTGGCAGCCGGTATTGACTCAATGTATAAACCGCTTCTGGAAACCATCAAGGCTCAGTAGATCGACCGATTAGTCTCGACTGAAATACCCCAGTTTGGTAAACAGTTTAACGGAAGGAGGAGTTTGTGTAATACGGCCCAGTTCGGTAGGCAGTAGCCATTGGTATTCATCAAACTCCTCGCCTAAGGTCAGCCGGATATCAGCCGCCGGATGGGGTAGCTTAACCCGATAATCAATAAAATGCATTTCCGCTAGCACCGTTTCACCGGTCTTCAAAGTCTTCTCCGCGACGCCGGTATCGGTATCATCCAGGAGTTCAACCGGGCAACCGGCGATATCGATTCCCACTTCTTCTCTAATCTCCCGCGCCAGCGTCTCTTCCCGGCTTTCGCCATCTTCCATACCGCCGCCAGGAATATGCCAACAGTCGGCATAAACACCGCTGCCGCCGGCCCGCTTTTTGGCGAACAGAATTTTGCCATCCTGAGAAAAAATAACTCCGGAGACAATTTCGCGCTGTATAGTTCTCATGTTAATAACATTTAAATTACGTGTTTCTTAAAGACTACCGTACTTTAAACAGTTCCCACTGGCCGGTAGCCGCTACTACCGGGTAATGATATTCAAAATACGGTACGTTTGCAGTCCAGCTAGTCAGCTCCGGCGGACCGATCGCCACATAACTGATATTATATTTTTCCAATAACGCGGGTGCCGCCGGATCGCCGGCATAAATGGATCGAATATCGCTCTCGGTACCATGGTATGGGATGCCGAAGTTCCATAACCAGCCCCGGTAGCCCATTACGATTTTACGGCCGGTCAAGGTGCTCACCGGATGGTCGTGCTGATCGGCAGTCAGAATCACGGCATCGGGCGGAGTAACGGCGCGAACCCGGGCGGCAAAAGCGACATCCGCCTGGCTCAGGAACAACCAGGATTTAGCCGCCTCGCTGGAGATCGCCACCACCCCCGGCAGAATCAAGGTTAGATAAAACATGGTAGCCAGCGCTACTTTCCACCACCGCCTTCCCACCCAGACAATCAAAAAATACGCTAAAAATAGGCAAGCAGCCAGATAGGTAAAGGAAAACAGCTTCATATTATCGTACGGATTCGGGTGAAAAATATAGATATTGCAGATGATAAACACCACCCAAAGCGGAAAATAGAAGTGAAAAAACCACGCGTCGGCGATATACCGTCTAATCAGGTAAGGTAGAGCTACAAGGAATAGGAAGATCGGTCCCATATTCCGCAACCAGAACCAGAGTCCGTTCTCGCCGGGCTCCCGCATCCAGCCCAAATAAAAATGACCGTATTGGCCGCCCTGCACTGAGGTAATCTGCCACCATACCTGCGGCAACGCCGGCAGCAGAGAAAAAAGCAGAGCGTATAGCCAGGGCAACCCGGCTTTCTTTTTCGTGTATAGCCGCACAATCGTCAGCCAACTGAATACTAAACTGGTTATAACATACGTGTGAAAGTGGGCCAGGGGCATAAAACCGGTTATCACTGCCGCGACTGCCAATAATCGGATTTCCCGGCTCCGTTCTTCGCTCTTATACGCCTGCCAGAACAGAAAGATCACCAGCACAAATAGAGAAAAACCGAGAATAATACTCCGCTGCGGCATTAAAAAGTCCAGGATGATATTGCCGTACTGCAGATTAGCCGGCGTGTAATGGTTATAATTCGTCATGGAGGTTTGCAGAAAGCCCAAGAGAGAAAGTCCGCTACCTTGCCAGCCTTTCCAGAAGTACCAGGGACTGATGTAGCTGCCGCCCATCAGGAACAGCAGTAGCCCCAGTACCGGCGTCCACCCGTTTTTACACCAGCGCCACACCAAAAAGAATACCGCCTGCAAAAAAGCCAGCAACAGCAACAGACCGGGCAAAAGTAGCGAGTACGCCATATTGAGACCTCCTTGATATAAGAAACTGGAGAACAGATCGATTAAAAACGGATAGGAAAGACGGGCCGAGTAATAAATCGGTAAAGTCCAGGAAAAATGCGGCTGGGCGCTGAAAAACGATACCAAACTCATATGCAGGGCGATATCGCCCCAGGTCGGGCCGACGGTATACAGATTGCCCGCCCCGTCCGGCAACAGCATATGCGTATGGAAAAAGTAGACAAAGAAAGTCACGGTCGCGGCGGTAAAAAGCG
>JAGWZN010000073.1 GCA_018968785.1 Patescibacteria group bacterium | reverse complement strand
TTGCAGCTGCGCGCTTCACCGTATTACCACCAGGCACATGAGATACAAAGGTTTTGCCAAGGAACTTATCCTCTGCTTCCTTATCGTAGCCTGTAACAATAATACTAATAGGCATAAGCTGAGCGTGGGCTTCACCGTTTTTATCATCAGGGGTAGTAAACCGAATAATCATTTCATTACTCCCTTCCTGCTGTTCGGTTTTACCAAGCTTAGTGCCCTGTGGAAGACTAGATAGCAACTGCGCCTCCATCATCTTGACTTGAGGCTTGGTATATACCCCCTCCAAGTAATCAACAAGTCCGTTATGAACTTCTTCTACGGTTTTTGTTGTTTCTAACCCGGAGAGATAATCACCAATGATAGATCCTATACTTCTTTGAGCGCCATGAGGGTTACTTGGATCTGGTAAAAAGGCAGGGCCAGCAGCAGTGATACCAATAGGCCGACCAGGCACGTTGAAGATCTTTGTAGCCGAATCACTACCAATGCGTGGAATCTGGATTCCTTGGGCAAAAATTGTTGTGGTCTGCCGAGAATCGGCAGCGAGAACTATACCATAGGGTGTTGAAATCGAAATTGTGAGAGACATATTTGCAAATTAGAGATAAAAAGATACAATAGAAAAGCGGGAACCTGTCCAGGGGTCTCGTTTTTTGTTGGGTTGGTGAGGTGGATCAAAATGTTCCTGAGGTATTGCCTCCTTTCAGATCTAAGCTGTTTAGATATGAGGTGTTTGAAGTAGAGACTCCAAACACAGGTGTGATAGTGACATACTTTGGAAGGCTGTTCGTAACAACCATCCCCGAATATGTTGTTGGCAGCATTTGCCAATCACTTTCAACAACCTCTTGACTGATAGGTTTGAGTCCTCGTGCCTTTCCAGGAATCCTTTCCAGGAATCCTTTTTGAACAAGGGCATCAATCCAGCCAGTGATTGCCTCATTTGAAGCAACCCCCATATACTCACGCATTTCAGAGTATGAAGGGCTAATTCCACCGGAAAGGCTATATCTCCCCTGTATGTAGTCGAACAATCTCTGTTGTGAATCTGTAAGTAGCTTCATACTGATATTTTACTGTATGATTTGTACACCTGTCAAGGCTTGAAAGCCTACCTTTACCCAATATTGGCTCCAATAGCTCGTATCCCGTACACCAATCTACTGTACAAGTAGTTCGGCCATTGCTTTCTGTGCATCTGACACAATACCTTCCAGAAGCAGTCTGGAACCCAAGAATTCCTGCACACTCCGAGCCATCATTTTTTGCTGATCAAGCGTGAGCTTTGGAACCATGTAGTTCACGATCTGCTTCGGTGATATATTCCCTTGCGCACCACCTCCCGCCGTTTGCTGGCAAAATTGATAGAAGTCATCACGTAAAAGCACCGCTAATAGGTAGCCTTGCTCAACTCCCTCCCTTGCTCGAATCATTCCGACTCGCTGGTTGAGTAAATAGCGCGAATCATCTGAGACTTGGGCCACCTTACCCACAGTCGCTCCGGTCATAGCGACTACAATATCTCCCTTTTTCACAATGAATTTCTCCAAATCCGGGGTATATTGGCAATACTGCTGACGACTATCCGTAATCTGCCCGGTTTTGGAAATGTTACCTATTTTGATAACCGGTAAATACCCTTCTCCAGAGATACTCACCATATTTTCGCTTTTGAATGCATATCCTCCTACAAAGTCCCCCAGCTCACCCAACGGCACAACATCGATACCGTCACTAGATGGGAAGCGTGGTGAATAGTTGTTCAAAACTGCCAAAGCCCCATCAATAACAACCTGGCACTTGTGCAGTTCGGCAACAATCTCTTTTTGCTTTTCAAGCGATGGTAAAGAAATCTGGTAATTCTCAACGAAGGCCTTCGGTAAACGTCTAAGGCCACCCGTACCTGTCATCTGTGGCTTACCCTGCTCAATAAATTCTGAGGTGCTAACGAGGTAGTAAAGCAATTCAGGCAATATCTCATCGTTCGGCCGTAGCACGATAAACTCGGTCGAACCGAACCCGACACCATTCGCAAGGCCTCGCGCAATTCCCGACTTGCCATTCTCAAAACAAGGAGTAACTTTTGCCAACAACACATCTCCATTCAGAAATGATGTATATCCCTTACTAACTTCGGCTAGACGACGTTTTTGCTGAGGAAGAAATGTAGCACTACCCTTATCTGGAATATCCGACATAGGTACAAAAGATACCTCAAGTTCAGACTGATCTAGAATTTCCCTTGGTAGTTTAGGATTGATATCACATACCTCAGATAGCATTACAACATCAATAGCGCTTTCATCAATAGTCTGAGAACCATAATGAGCGCCCACAAGCCCATAAGAGCTAAGGCTGGCAATTTGCTGCTTAGCTACGAAACTCACTAACGGATTCCCGTCCACCGCCGCAATTCCGGGCCAGCCAGTCGCGTCTGACTTCTCTCCGGAACTAACAAACCGACGGTACTCAACCAACGCTTCATTTGCCATTGGTAGCTCACTTATCCCATTCGGCCGGCGCTGGGCTCCAAGATCAAACCCGTCATGTTCCACCTTCACGAACATAATATGGTCGGTCTGCTTGGCGATATTCTTATCAAGCAGCAAGATACTCGTCTTCACCCCTGAATACGGCTGAAAAACTCCAGCCGGCAGCGAAACCACCGCCCATAAGCCGCCCTTCTCCACCAGCATTTTGCGCAGCTCCTTATAGGCAGTCCCACCCTGGAACACGATCCCTTCCGGCACGATCACACCCGCCCGACCGCTCGGCTTCAAGTGCTCCATAATATAATCCACGAACAGTACCTCCGCCCGGTTGGCCTTGATTGAAAAGCGGTTATGCGGCCGAATGCCGCCCTTCGGCGTCATGAACGGCGGATTAGCCAGAATCACATCGAAGTCCTGGTCCCAGTAAGTGTCCGAACTCAGGGAATCGTACTCTTTGATCTTCGGCTCCGGGAACATATGCAGGTACATATTGACCAGGGAGAGCCGCACCATGTCCGGCGAGATGTCGTAGCCGGTAAAGTTCTCCGTGAGCTTGCGCCGCTCGCTGGCTGTCAGGGCCGACCCTTCGTGCGACCCCGCTTCCGTGTTCTGCTTCAGGATGTGCTTATAGGCCGAGATCAAGAAGCCGGCCGTTCCGCAGGCCGGGTCAAGCACCGTCTCGTGCTTCTGGGGATCTACCACCTCAACGATGAAATCAATGATATGCCGCGGCGTCCGGAACTGGCCGGCATCGCCCTGGGACCCCAGGATGGAAAGCAGGTATTCAAAGGCGTCGCCCAGATCCTCGCTATGGACATACTCAAAGTCGTTGATGTGCTTGAAGAAGAGCGAGAGCACCTCCGGATCCCGGTACGGCAGGAAGGCATGCTTGAAAATGTCTCTAAACAGCTGCGGCAAGTCCGGATTTCGGCTCATCTTCTCCAGGCACTCGCTGTAGCGGATCACCCGCTCGTGACCGGAGAGCGACGGGTCGGTCAGCGCTTTCCAGCTGCAGGAGGCGTAGTCACCAGCAAAGAAGCTGCTCTTGCCGCCAAGAAGCTCGGCGTTCCTCTCGTCGATGTCGCTCATGAACTTATACATCAGCGCCAGAGTGATCTGCTCCACCTGCGCCTTCGGATCGGGAATCTTCCCGACCAGAATGTCACGTAGGGCGTTGATCTTCTGTTTGGTGCTGGCGTTAAGCATGAGCCATTTGCTTAGTTGAATTGGTTGAGGTTCACGTTGTCGTGAACGTAGGACTTGATTCGGTCGATCCTTTCCTTGCCCAGCGTCTGCATGATGGCCATTTCCTCGGGAGCGGCGGCAAAGTAGTTGTAGTCATCTTTATTGATATGGGCTCGCGCCTCCTCGTCGGCCAGGTACATCTTAAAGAACTCCTTCACCTCGTAGAAAGTTACCGGGCTGACCTGATCCGCCACGATATAGCGATCAAATTCCTCCTTGGCCAGGTCATTCTTGCTCTTGAAGTGGGGAATCCGCCCGAATACCTTGTCCAGGATCTCCCAAAGGCTCAAGCGGCGGTCGGCATGGTAGCTCTGGCGCAGCTTGTCCATATCGATGTAGTCGGTCGGCTTATTGAAGAGATTCTCTTTGACAAACTGCTCCATCCGCTCGTAGTCGCCGCTATCTACCGCCTGCTTGAACTCGGGATGTGCAGCATAGCTCTCTTTAACCTGAGATTCAAATCGCTGGTACATTTCCCGGTCGATTCGCATCCCTTCGCTGCCGTATTGGTAGGTAGCGATATCCAGCATCTGGTCACCACGCTCTGAAACGAAGTCGTCGCTTAGCTTTGCTTCGCCATAGGCGGCTTCCGCTTCGCGAACCATCATCTCCGTTGCCTTCTTGGCTGGCGGCAGCTTGATTACTTCGTCGTAAGGATACTTCTCCTCGAAGTACTCACAGTTGGCGAAGAAGTCGAAGAGCTTGAAGTTTTCCTTGGGTTTTACCTGGCTGCCGTCAGGCGAGCGGAAGTTATAGGTTCGAGTGCCACGGCCCTTGATCTGGATAAAATCGGTAGGAGAGAAGATGGGCCGCACTAAGCAAACATTCA
>JAGWZN010000072.1 GCA_018968785.1 Patescibacteria group bacterium | reverse complement strand
GGCCCGATACTCAATCCGGCCGCCGGAAATTTCCGAGGAAACTTTTTCGATATCGTCCGTAACCGTTCCGGCTTTAGGGGACGGCATCAGGCCTTTCGGTCCGAGCAGTTTGGCGTATTTGGCCAGCTTGGGCATCTGAGCCGGTGTTGCCAACAGAACATCGAAGTCCAGCTTACCGTTCGCGATTGCCTCGATCGTTTCGTCATCGGCAACTGCCACTTTACGCGTCTTACCGGTACCGTGCGGCAGGGTTACCGTGCCTCGCGCCGTATCGGCTTTTACCTTAAAATGCGCTTCCACCGCGCCGTCAAAGGTAGAGAATGAAAGCTGTTGAACCAAAGTTACCGCTTCTTCAATGGCATACGCTTTGTTTTTATCTACCAGCGCCACTTTCGCTCGGTACTTTTTACCGCGTAACCGAAGCGGATCCAGTACCTGCGCCGATACCGGTTCAGCTGACTGGCCTTTCTTTGTCCGCTCAAGCGCGGCACGCTTTGCCTTTTCCGAAGTACTTTCCCGGGTTTTGTGCTTCCGCTCAACCGCCTTATCAACCAGGTCAGCTTCTTTTTCCAGCTCGGGATCGACTTCATCCGTATCGGAAACCGCGGTTTGAGCTGTCGCCTCTTCCGCCACTTCGGTGTCGATATTAACCGCCGCTTCTTCAGCCGGTTCCACTTCGGCGGTATCGGTAGTTTTCTCTATCTCCTCCGTTATAAGATCGTTCTGCTCATCCGCGTTCTGATCCAGCGGATCGTGTAGTTGGGTATCATCTCCCATACAGCTCCTTTGTGGTTCAAACGCCGCTAACGGCTCCCACAGGTTATATTAATGATCGGTATGCAACGTTTCTTCCGTTAACATTCCGTGCTCCAGCCAATTTATCAGATTAGGAGCCACTTTGTCAATCGCTTCATCCACCCGTTTTTTTTCATGCGCCGGCAACGGTTGCAACACGTATTCATCAAGCGGCGGCTGATGCAATCTCTTATGCGGATGCTGCTCGTAAATACCTACCCCAATCCGGATCCGCCAAAAGCTATCAGAGTGAAGCTGTTCCAAAACCGACTTCCAGCCGTTGTGTCCCCCGTCCCCGCCTCCATGCCGAACCCGGATGCTGCCCGGCGCGATATACACATCATCGGCCATGATGCAGATATCCGATACCGCGATGTGATAAAAGTCCACCACCTGGCGGACAAAGTTACCTGATGAATTCATATACTGCTGCGGCTTAAAGATCAGCTGACCGGGCGCCGCCGTTGCCAGTAACCCTCCCCTGAACTCCTTCCAATCGGTCACACCCAACCGCTCCGCTACCCGATCAACACAGGCAAAGCCGATGTTGTGTCGGGTCTTTTCGTACTGTAGACCGGGATTACCGAGACCAACCAATAAGCGCATCTTAAAATCCTAAACCGGGAGGTAAATTCAAATCGCCGGCTACTTTTTTCATCTGTTCGGCCGCCACCGCCTGGGCTTTTGAGATTGCTTGTCCGACCACGTTTAGGATAGCCTTCTCCAGCTCCCGTTTTTTATCCGGCTGCAGCCAAGACTCATCAATCTGAATATCAACCATCCGTTGCTCGCCATTAAACACCACGGTAATACTGCCATCCGCTGAGGTAGCTTCGATTTCTGTTCCTTTGAGCTCTTTTTGAATCTTCCGCGCTTTCTGAACGAGATCGTACGTACCTTTGGCTTTGGCAAATGGGTTGGCCATAGTATAGACAGCTACTTGTTAATATTTGTTAAGTAAGCGGTAATAAACGGTCCGATCGCGCCGTCTAATACCTGTTGGACCTGGGCGGTTTCGAATTCGGTGCGATGATCCTTCACCATCTGATACGGCTGCATGACGTACGATCTAATCTGATTCCCCCAGCTCCCCTCCTTAAACTCACCTTTTAGTATAGCAGTTTCCTGTTGCTCCCGCTCCTCTTGCAGCCGGGTCAGGCGGGCTTGTAGAATCTTCATGGCGGTCGCTTTGTTTTGGTGTTGGCTGCGCTCATTTTGAACGGCAACCACAATACCACTGGGGATATGGGTCAGTCGCACTGCTGAATCGGTTGTATTAACTCCCTGACCGCCGTGACCGCCTGATCGAAAGACATCAATCCGTAAATCTTTTTCATCAATCTGTACCGCCTTCCCCTGCTCTACTTCCGGAATAACCTCCACTAACGCGAAACTGGTCTGGCGTAGGTTCTTGGCGTTAAACGGCGATAGCCGCACCAGCCGGTGTACCCCCGCTTCCGCCTTTAATAGCCCGTACGCATAGCTTCCCTGCACTTCCAACACCGCCTTCTTAATGCCGGCCTCCTCACCGGATATCAGATCAAGCAGCTCGACCTTCCATCTGCTTCGGTCAATTGACATGGTCCGCTCGTTCTCCTGCTCGGTTTTCCCCTGCTCCACGAACCGGATATACATGCGTTGCAACATGGCTGCCCAATCTTGAGCATCCACTCCGCCGGTGCCGGCGTGTATAGTGAGAATGGCATTGCTTTCATCATGCTCACCGGAGAGTAATGCTTGTTTTTCCAGGTTAGTTATCTGCCCATCCAACGCCTGCAGATCGCTCTCGCTCAGTTCACCCTCCATAGACAAATAACCATCCAACTCCTCCCACTCTTCCAAAAGCGCCTGAACGGTATTAAGCCGGGAAAGTAACCGTACTGCCTGTTCCTGGTCGTTCCATAGATCAGGCGCGTGCGATGCAAGCTCCAACTCTCCCAGCTCCGTTCGCTTCTCGTCAATAGATAAAACACTTCTGAGAGCTTGAAATCGTTGTCGTAATCCGGATATGTCAGTCATATCCCCATCCTAACAAAAAAACAGCCTCCCAGCTAGAACCGGGAGGCTTGTCTTTCTAGGCTAGCGGATATCGATCCGTCGCCAACTATCCTTTAACTTCTTTTTCATCTTCAAATAACTCCCTACACCTCCGCCAAGAGTGGATATCCCCAAGAACATCAGTCCGCTCATCTCCGGACCGGTACGTGGCAGTTCGGTCGGAATAGCCGCGGGCGGGGTTGGTGTCGGGGCGGGAGTCGGTGCTACCGTCATACAGGTGGTAGCGGAAGCCTGCGGAGTATTGGTGGAGTTCGGAGATGACGCCACCGCCGTGTTCACCAGGCAGGCGTTATTGGCTAACGTCGTGTCGGTCTTGGCTACGAACGTCAGCTGCAGCGAATCCTGAGGTTTCAAGGCAGGTAGAACTATCGTGCCGTTAGAACCCACCATGTCATTGGAAACCGTGCTCGTAGTGCCGTCAACTGTCATGGAAATCGGTCCGACAAACGTTTCCTGAGCCGGCAGGATATCTTTTACATTGACGTTCTGAGCGGTTGTTGCTCCATCCACATTGGTAACCGTGATCTGATACTGCACCTGATCGCCGGGATTCACCTGGTTGGTGGTGGTGTACTGATTGTTGGTGCCGGCTTCCCGGACCATCTTGCTAATGCTCAAGCTGGCCTTGGGAGCTTTCGGCACCGCGAAACAAACGGTAGCGGCCGCCTGGACCGGACTGTTCACGGCATTACTGGAGGAAGCGGTTGCCGTATTGGTTAAACAGGTTTGATCGGTAATGGTGGCGGCGGTATTGGCGATAAAATCAAGCAGCACCGTATCGCCCGGATTCAGTTCCTGATCCAGGATACTACCGTTACTTGAGAAGACCGTTTGCGACTGATTGCCGGTCAGCGTGGACGGCGCCAGATGCGAGATTGTCACGGTAAGCGGATCGGCATAGGTGATCCCCGCCGGCAGGACATCAGCCAGGTTAATTTTATCTGCCACGGCGCCGTTGGTAGAGGTGTTGGTAATAATTACCTGGTACTCTACCTGTTTGCCCGGCGCGATACCGGTAATCTTGGAACTGAAATCGGCAGTCGATCCGGCCGGGCGCACTCCTTTGCTAATACTGATCGTCGGCAGGTTTTGACCGGTTAAGGTTACCGTAAACAGAACCACGCCGGAGTGGGCAAAACAGCCGTCGATATCGCCGATATTCAGTCCCGTAGTAATCAGGGTACTGCCATCCTGGCCGTTCGGCAGGCCGGCGCCGGGACCGGTCAAGCTTTGCGGATCTTCGTTATACCAACGGACCGAGCCTGGTTTCATTGCCATGGTAGTAGGAGCGGAGGAGTTAATTACCAACGTGGAGACACCGACGGTCTGACCGTTCACAACTGTGGCGGTCACCGGCGAAACGCCATCGGCCGAGATGCTGGCGGTAATATCGTGCTCGGTCGTGGTCGTGGTCGGCATATTGACCTTAATGGTCGTGTTATGGGCAACCGAACCTTCCGTGGTGTTATGATAGTATACCGCCACCGTCACGTTTTCGCCCGCCTGCGCGGTAATCGGACCGGTAGTCAGGCTGCTCTGACCTTGGCTGGCGTTTAAGCCGCGCAAGATGGATGCGTCGCCGGCCAGATTATTGAACGCCGGGGAACCGGCCGCCTGAGCCAGATTAACCAAGAGGAGCATGGCGAAGATCGGCAAGGCGCTCCCGATCCGCAGCAAACTGGAAAGTAACTTCATAGTGGCTTAGTTATGCAATACGATCGCGGCTGGAACGTTGACGTGCAGGGTAGTAGTTACCG
>JAGWZN010000071.1 GCA_018968785.1 Patescibacteria group bacterium | reverse complement strand
TTGCTGACCTTCCTGTTGTCGCTCTCCGCGACGACTCCGCGCCGGCTGTTCTGGCTGGGAACGGTGCTGGGTCTGGCGGTGGCGATTAAGTGGGTGGCGCTCGGTGTGATCGTGCCGGTCGGATTCGTTCTAATGCGTAAGGAGGTGAACGGAGTGCGGTTTGCCCTTATGTTTATTTGGGCGGTTTTCGTTTATCTGGCCATAATCTTGGCCGGGAATCTGATCGGCCGGGTGGCGCATCCGTTCAACTATATCTGGGAATGGCAGTACCAGGCGTTTTTCTATCATTGGGATCTGACGGTCGGCCATCCGTGGGGATCGCGTTGGTACACCTGGCCGTTTATGATCCGGCCGGTTCTATTCGCGTACGACCCGGACAAGGCGGGGCAGGTAAGTCTGATCTCCGCGATTGGTAATCCGTTGGTCTGGTGGAGCAGTACGATCGCTGTACTGTACAGTTTGCGGGAGGTGTTGATTGAGCGGCTGGTGCGGGGACGGCGGATCCTTGATCATCCGCTGGTGCCGCTACTGCTTGGCTACGCCGCCTTTCTCCTGCCGTGGGTCGGTATCTCCCGGGTGCAGTTTATCTATCACTATCTGTGCGCTTACGGGTTCGCTCTTCTGATACTGACGTACTGGCTTTCTCGTGTCTGGCGGAAGCGGCCATGGCTGGTGGTGGGCTATCTGGTATTAGTGGTCGCGGTGGCGGTTTTCTTCCTGCCTTTGCAAATTTATTGGCCGATAAGCCTGCACTGGCTGCATTACCATATCTGGTTAAAAAGCTGGCTGTAGGAGGAGCATGGCCAGGATAATCGGGCTTCTCGATCTGTTTTTCCCGCGTCGCTGTCTGGCCTGCGGCCGGGAAGGCGCTTGGGCATGCGCCGACTGCGCGCGGCATCTGCTGGAGCAGGAACCGCAGATTGATGACGGTATCGGTCTACTTTCTCTATTCCGCTTTGAGCCGGGACTGATCCGCGAGCTGTTGCACGCATTAAAATACAACGGTATCCGGGAAGCGGCGGCCGTGCTATCGGAAATGGCTTGGCGCGGGCGGGGAGCCGAGCGGATTCAGGAATGGACAGATGGCGCGGTGCTGATTCCGGTGCCGACCGGCAGCGCCAAACGGAAAAAACGAGGGTATAACCAGGCGGAGGAGTTGGCAAACGGCTTAGCGGTCCGATTGGGTTTGCTGGTTTGGCCTGGCGCGCTGCGGCGGACCACCGAACGGAAAACTCAAGTCGGGAAAGGCAAGGCGGATCGGGCGGAGCAGGCGGCCGCGTCATTTATTTGGTCGGGTGAAAAAGAGCGGCACCTGATGAGCGATCGAAGGTGGATAGTCGTGGATGATGTCTGCACGACCGGTAGCACAATAACCAGTTGTATGAAGGCGCTGCAGCCGTTTTCTCATTTGCCGGTAACCGGCCTGACAATCGCGCGCGAATAGATAATAAACAACAAAAAACAACCGTGAAGTTGTTTTGGCGCGCTCGGCAGGAATCGGACCTGCGACCTTCTGGACCGCAACCAGACGCTCTATCCGCTGAGCTACGAGCGCGTGCCGTTGTGACGGTTGTACCCTGTTACACTACCGGAAACTGCCGGATTTGGCAATCGGATGGTAACTGTGGTACTCTTTGGTCTGTAGCGCTATATAGAAAATAACGGCGGACAGGAAATGGGCGTCATTAAAACAACGGAAAGCAGTTCGGAAGCCCGGATCGTTATTAGCAATGGCGATCTGGAGGCGTTGAACCAAATTAAAGAGAAGTACCATCTCAAAGACGGGGCGGACGTCATTGTGTTCGCGTTGGGAATACTCAGCCAGGGAGCCGGCAAGCCGGTGACGATTGAGAAGGAAGATGGCAGCACGGTCAAGCTACTTCCGTCTGATCGACTAACTACGGATTAACCGTCCTTATGGCTCGTACCCGCATCTCCCATCTTCCTGACGAGCAGTACAAAGAGGCGACCAAAGCGGTAATCGATGATGCCATGCGCACCGATATCCTCGGCCCCAATTTTCTGCGGGTGATCCGGGATTATAAACCGGTGAACGATGTATTACGAGAGATTATGGCCGAGTCGATTACCGAAACGGTGGGCGTGCATACCGCGCTGACTACTTTCATCGATGAGTACGACTTACGGCGCAAAGGGCGATGGCTGGAGCGGATTATTTGGCTGATTGCCGGCGCGCTGGTAACCGGTATCATCTCGGTACTTATCTCAAAATATCTTTAGTGGACTGATTCATGGACTCATTGCGGGATCAAGTTGTCGTCATTACCGGTTGCGCCAAAGGGCTCGGTCGGGCCACCGCTCTGGCGCTGGCCGAAGAGGGAGCAGTTATTGCCGGCCATTTCCACACCAGCCGGAAAGAAGCGGCTGAGCTGTTGATTCGGCTGCGCGAGCGTAATCCCCGATCGAGTATGCGCCAGGCTGATCTGCGGGACGAATCGGCGACCCGCCACCTGTTTGAGGAGATTTTTAAGGAGTACGGACGGGTGGACGTACTGATCAATAACGTCGGCAACTTCATTTACACGCCGTTTCCGCAGACCGAATTGCGGCAGTTTGCCGATGTGATTGAAACGAATCTGTACACCACCTTCCTCTGCTCCAATCTGGTGCTGGAGCGGATGAAAGCGCAAGGCGGCGGGCGGATTATTAACTTCGGCTGTGCCGGCGCCGACCGGCAGATTATCCGGGAGAAAACCACGCCGTACTATATCGCCAAGACCGGGGTGATTATGCTGACTAAGATTACCGCCCGTAGTTACGCCGAGCACGGTATCCGGGTGAACGCGATCTCGCCGGGTGTGCTGGAAAGTAGCGTGGCCGAGCCGCTGTCGATGCCGAGCGGGCGCCGGGCCGATTTTAACGATATCTTGAACGCTATCCGTTTTCTGCTTGATCCGCGATCCGAGTATGTGAACGGGGCGAATATCGAGGTGGCGGGAGGCTGGACGCCATGACGGATTCAGCTATAGTGGTAATATCACTAATCGAAAGGACGATATGAACAAAAAACAGCTCTGGTTCATGGTAATCTTTACAGTTGTCGGGCTGGCCTGCCTCCAGGTGCCGGTCATTCAACTGGTCGGTTCGAAAGCCCAATTTACCCTGTTTGATGTTTTTGGTCCGGTTGCCACCGGTTTTATTGGTACGATTCCCGGCCTGATAGCCGTGGCGCTGATGGAGCTAATTAATTTCTTCTGGCATGGCTCGCAAGTGCTGGATGCCGGGACGGTGGTCCGGTTCTTTCCGATGCTGGCCGGCGCTCTCTATTTCGGCCGCAAGAGCCGCTGGACCCTGCTGATTCCGGTCGCCGCTATTATCGCCTTCAATCTTGATCCGGTCGGCCGATCCGCCTGGGTTTACTCTCTGCTCTGGTTGATCCCGATCGCCTGTTACTTCCTGTACGATAAGTTTCTCTACACCCGCGCGCTGGGAGCGACCTTTACCGCGCACGCCGTTGGCGGTGCCGCTTGGGTGTACGTTTTTCATCTGACCCGGGCGATCTGGCTGGGACTGATTCCGGTCGTGCTGGAGGAGCGGTTGGTGTTTGCCGCCGGTATCGCTCTGACCTATCTGCTGCTGGCGAATGTTTTGAATTATCTGGCGGAGCGGAAGGTGATTACTCTGCCGTTTTCTCTTGATTCCCGGTATCTTTGGCGGAAGGCGAAGGCAGCGTAATCGTTGCCATCCAGAGGTCTTACCAGCTCCTAGAGCCGTTGATATTAGTTAGAATAAGGTATATTGTTGAGTCAATTTACCACTAATGTATTTGAATATGTCCGAAGATTCGCGATTTGGTGCAGGAGGAAATGGCACGATTGGAGAGGTTATTCCGTCGATCGGGACCAGAGAAGGTGGGCGGGATAGTGCTTTAATAGAGGGTATTTATTTTGATCTGGAAGCGTTAACCACAAACCCTAGGAATCCTTTTGATGCCATGCAGGCCCCCAATCGGACAGGGGTAAGTGAAGAAGTGGCTCGGGCGGCTTTCGAAGCGAGGTACCCTGAGTTGGCAAGGTTGTATTATCAATATCGTCAGGCGGTTATCGATCTGAACGGTATCTACGATATGGCTCGGAAGGCTGCCGATGCGTGCACAGGCCAATCATTAGCGACAGATGGAGCCACGCCGGGCAATAAGGTTAACGAGGCGTATAATATGATTTTAGCTCGAATGCAGGGAGATAGATGCACTATCAGCAATTATCGACAGGTATATAGAAAATGTAAAGGAATGTAGTAATAAGATTATCCGCATGCCGTAGTAGAGTGATGATATGTATTATAAAGTTACAAATAATAGCATTTAACAATGACGGAAAGAGTACTGTCGCATGAAACGAATAACAGGAAGGTCGGAGACCAAGGAGATTCCGGTCGCGAGGTTATAGTAACCATACCTGTTACCATTGATCTGGATCGGTTTGCAGAAAGTCCCTTATATCCGGGACGGGCACTTCGGGTGGATCCCTTTGATATGATTGCTGCCGTTGAGCAAGGTAATCCCGAATTGGCAAGGGTAATTCGCGAGTTTGTTAGGAAAAACTGAAAGTTGCACTTCGTAAAGTTGAAAGTTGCATTACCTACAGCCCGGTAATTCTCTCCAGCGGCAGGTCGGACGCGCTTACCGTATGCACCCCCAGGAACGTTTCGTTCC
>JAGWZN010000070.1 GCA_018968785.1 Patescibacteria group bacterium | reverse complement strand
AAAGCCAGCACATCCTGATATTCTAAGCACGAACGCATACGATCCCTCCTTGAGCTTATTTTCTAGGTAGCTCTAGGGTAGTATGCGTTCTTTTGTTGTGTCAAATCTGTTGCGACGAAAAGTGTAGTGCGGTCAGCTTGTGTCCTCCGTTCCCTCCTTTCTTTAGCTCACACTGCTACTAATCTGATAGATCGGCAGAAGTATAGCCTGTACCAGCCATGCCACGCCGAGCCCGAGCAAAACAATTACCACCGGCTCGATTAGGGTGGTAATGCTGCCGACTTTGGTGGATACTTGATCATCGAAGTAGTTGGCCATTCGCATCAGTACCTCATCCATTTTACCGGTCTGTTCGCCGACCGAGACCATCTGGCCCACCATAAGAGGAAACGCCGGGTTTTCGCCAATTGGCACGCTCATGGGAATCCCCCGCTCCACCTGATGCGCCACCTCGGCAATGCCCCGCTGGTAGACCCGGTTGGTAAAGGAGTCATTAATCAGCCTGAGCGCTTCCAGCAGCGGCACACCGGAACCAAGCAACATGCCTAATAACCGGCCGAAACGGGCCATGCTGGACTCCTCAATAATACTGCCGGCAATTGGAACCTTGCGGCTTAACCGGCTCACTGTCTCGATACCGGTATTCGATCGGAGAAAAATCCGAACCAGCACTATCACCACCACTAAACCGATAATGATAATGTACCAGTCATTAATAAGATAGTCCGACAGCCGCAGCAGTAAGGTGGTTGAACTGGGCAACTGTTTACCGGAGCTGAGGAAGACGTCTTTCAGTTGCGGCACCACTTTCGTAGTCATGAGAATCGCCACACCAACCATGGCCGCCAGAATAAAAGCCGGATAAAAGAGCGCGCCCTTAATCTTTCCGCGTACGGAAACATCTTTTTCCATATTGGTGGCCAACTGCTCCAGTACCACTTCCAGCTTACCGGTCGCTTCACCGGCTCGGATGACGTTAATGAAAATGGTATCGAAAATCTCCGGATACTTGGCAAGAGCGGATGAGAAGTTAAACCCATCCTGGACGTCATTGAGCACACCAATGAGTACCGTTTGGAACTTGCCTTTAGGGGTTTGGCGGATCAGTAACCGCAGCGCCTGAGCCAGAGTAAGACCGGCATCAATCATAGTCGAAAGCTGCCGGGCGAACATCGTTTTTTCTTTCAGACTCACCTTGTCAATAAACGGTAGATAATCCGAAACCGTCTTGGGAATGCTCACCGAAAGCGGTGTCAGATGGTTGCGCACCAGGATTTTTTTGGCCGACTCCAAACTCGCCGCCTGGACCTTACCGGTGACCAGTTGGTTGTTTGCGGTGCGAGCGCGGTAGATATAGTACTGAGCCATATCCGATGAGCGGCTAATAAATCAAAGTTTTAAGATTTCTGGGGTCAATTGCCCAGCTCATGGCGTCATCCAGAGAGATTTCGCCCCGGCTGACCAGATCGGCCAACGATTTCTCCAAACTAACCATACCTTCGGCTGCCGAGGTCTGAATCAGATTATTCAACTGATGCGTCTTCCCTTCCCGGATCATGCTGCGTACTGCCGAGTTGGCAATCATAATTTCCGTGGCCAGTACCCGTCCGCCCTGGATCTTAGTCAGTAATCGTTGAGAGATAACACCAAGCAGGATATCTGCTAACTGCTGACGAACCTGTCGTTGCTGATGCGGCGGGAAGAAATTAATAATACGCTCGGCGGTCTGAGCGGCCGAATTGGTGTGCAAGCTGGTCAGCACCAGATGGCCGGTCTCTGCCATTTGTAGCGCCGCTTCCACCGTATCTAAATCACGCATTTCACCGACCATTACCACGTCCGGATCTTCCCGAAGGGCCGCCCGCAAGGCCGAAGCAAAAGACGGTGTATCCACCGTTACCTCCCGCTGGGAGACAATTCCTTTCTTATGGGCAAAGACAAACTCAACCGGATCTTCAATCGTAATAATATGCTCGCGGTTGTTGGAAGAGATCAGGTCAACCATGGAGGCCAGGGTGGTCGATTTCCCATGTCCGGTCGGACCGGCGACGATAATCAATCCCTGGTTATGCTGCAGCATATCGCCGGCTGCCGGCGGCACGCCCAGTTCGGCCAGCGAGCCAATCTTATTCGGTAGCAAGCGGAGGCTGGCGCAGAGTGCGCTTTTGCTGTAGTAAACGTTACAGCGAAACCGTTGTTCACGGTAACTGAAAGAGAAGTCCAACTCCTTCCGATCGGAAAGGATCTTATGCTGCAGATGCTTCCCAATCAGGACACTGACAATATCGCCCGTCTTCTTGGGCGTATAGGCAGGCACATCGAGCGGCCACAGCACACCGTCAATACGCAGATGGGGCGCGTTATCAGCCGAAATGTGCAAGTCGGACGCGCCACGATCGATCGTATTGTCCAGCAGCCAGTTAAACTCCTGAGACAGAGTCTCAGTCGCTTCTTCCGTATGAGGTTCCATATGAGTAGTATATCACAATTACTTGTTAGAGGTCTCCCGGAGAACCTCGTCAAGGGTAGTTAACCCGGCAACGACCTTCAGGAGCCCATCTTGATACATAGTTATCATCCCTTCCTTTTGCGCCTGAGTCTGGATATCGGTGGCAGCGGCCCGCTTCAGCGTCAGATCTTCTATCTCATCGCTCATCATCAACACTTCGTAGATACCAATCCGTCCCTGATACCCCTTCCCCTGACAAACCGAGCACCCTTTTCCCTGATAGAAGGTGAACGGTTGCTTGACCCGTCCGGCTTCTTTCGGGTTGTTCTTCGCGATATTCTCTAACTCAGCCGTAATCTGATTCCGGATACCGGCCGGCAAGGTGACCTCGCTCTTGCAGTTCGGACAGATCTTACGCACCAAGCGCTGTCCCATCGCCACATTTACCGATGAGGCAATCAGGAACGGCTCAATCCCCATATTGGTCAACCGGGGGATGGCGCCGGCGGCGTCATTGGTATGCAACGTGGAAAGTACCAGGTGGCCGGTCAGTGCCGCCTGAGTCGCCATATTGGCGGTTTCCCCATCGCGAATCTCACCTACCATGATAATGTTCGGATCCTGACGGAGAATGGACCGCAGTCCTTCGGCAAAGGTGAAGCCGATCTTCGGCCGGATCTGGCTCTGGTTGATCCCTTTCATTTCATACTCCACCGGGTCTTCCAGGGTCACCACGTTCACGTTTGGCGTAGCGATACGGTTCAGAATAGCATAAAGACTGGTAGATTTACCAGAGCCGGTCGGTCCGGTAGCCAGACAGATACCAAACGGCCGGTTAATCGCTTTAATCAGGTTCTTGTAACCCAACCCGGAGAGACCAAGCGCCTCCAGGGAGGAGATGCCCTTGTTTTTATCCAAAATCCGCATCACCACCTTCTCACCGTGCACGGTCGGCATCACCGAAACCCGAAGATCAACCTGCGCGTCGTTGAAATTCACGTCAAAGCGGCCATCTTGAGGAACCCGGGTTTCATCCAGCCGTAACCGGGAAAGAATTTTAATGCGGCTGACCATGGCGGCGCTGATATCCGGCGGCAGCTTGACCACGTCCACCAACTGACCGTCCACGCGGTACCGAATGCGCACCTCGTCTTCAAACGATTCAACGTGCACATCGGAAGCCTTTTCATGAATAGCGAAGCTGACAATGGCGGCCACAATCTGAGGAATAAATCCTTTTTTAACGTACCCTTTCAACTCTTCCACACTCTCAACCGATTTGGGAAGCAGTTTGCCGATTTCCGGATCGGCGTTCTCCGGCTGCGCGGTTTTAGCAGCCGGCGCGGTCGGTTTGGTTTCATCCGCTGCTTTCACCGGCTCCGGTGCGAGAGGAGCAGCGGGAGCTTTCACAGTCGGTAACGGTTGAGGAGACGGAGGCGGTGTGGCGGGAGCGGGCCGGGTGACGGCTGGGGGCAACGCCGGTTCTTTTTTGATCTCAGCCACGTCGGGTTTCGCTTCTCCGGGAAGGTTCTGGATCATCCGTTGGAAAAATCCGGCCAGACCGCCCTTTTCCTGTTCAGAGCTGATAATAGTCGCTTGCACCTCCGGCTCAATAACGTCTTTCGCCACATTCTCCTCCTTCATCTCCTCAACATGCTCCATAGCCGGCAAGGCGGCAATCGCTTGGATTTTTTTCGATTCTTTTTCTTCCGTCTTCTCCTTTTCAAGCTCGGTTTCCAGCTGACGAGTGTAATACTCCAGCAGATCTTCCAGCTCATTTTTCTCAATGAAAATAAGATGGGCTTTAATTGCATTCTTCTGCTCCAGAAACGGCACCAGGGTTTTCATCTCCTCCTCCTGGCCTTTTTCCGTCACAAACCAGTAAACGTTCGGAGCGAGATGGTCAACACAAGCAATACGGAACTGCCGGGCGGCAGCAATCGGTACTTTCTTCAGGTAACTGAACGCCACCGTTTTACCTAATTCAAACAACGGCGGCTTGGGCGTCAGAGATAATGGAAATGATGAAGGGGGCGGCGGGGGCGTAGGTGTAGGCATGGGGGACGACAAAACGGCCGAACCGCCCTTACCCCCCTTCTTGTATAGCTGGATCGCCCAACGCATGCCAGCCGAATCGGTCTGATACAGCTTAATGCTTTTTCCCAGTTTCTTCTCCAGATCGCGCAAGGCGATATAAAACCCTTGTTTGAGCTGTTCCGGATAGACA
>JAGWZN010000069.1 GCA_018968785.1 Patescibacteria group bacterium | reverse complement strand
CGTACAAGAGTAAGTACCGGCTTGAACGGTCATCTTGGCATTGGGATCGCCGGCGTTTAAGAAATGAGGCGTAAGGGTAAAGCCCGGATTATTAGTCTGCAGAATCTTGAGATTGACGGCGGTGTTATTCGGAGGAATCTCTTTGTCGGTGTAATAAAAACTAGTAGTAGGCGTTATGGTGATCAGTCGATACACCGCCAGATCATAGTACGGGCAGCTCTGATTGACGGTGGTAGCGGAGGTACTGACCGACTGATCGGATCCCGGGTTAGTACAGGCGGAAGAAGCGTCCGTCATGAGATACCCGCGTCGGCGCGGATTCACTATGTGAGGATTAGATGCGGTCGAGGTAAGATCACCAAACTCTCCCTGTGCGGTAAGTGGCGCTCCACCAAACAGCTGCGCCCGCAACCTTCCGTCTTCAAGGCCGGTCATAGCCATCTGGAAAGCCAGGTTACTGCTATCGTTCTGGGAAGCGACTCTCGTACTCAGTATGGCATTCCTACTGACCACCAACACCACCATCCCCACCACCGTCATAATTAAAACGGTAATCAGGAGTGAGGAACCAGTCGATTGTCGAGAGCTGATTTTACCCATACTTAAGGGTTAAACATGTATGACTTTCGATCCACCACCGTACGAGAAAAAAGGGCGGGCAGTTGAGAAACGGAGGCAAGTCCGCTTGCCCGAGATTCAAGCTGTCCACCACTACTGTTATTGGGATTGTATCGTGCCGCCAGTTCGATCCGCACCCCATCCGGATCGAGATTCGGCAGCCCAAGCGCGCTCGTCATCCATACCGCTGAAAATCGTAAGCTACTAATTTCCAAAAACGGATCGGTAAGCACGGTTGGCTGGCTGACGGTATTGGGGGTTTGGAACATCGACTGGATACTGCTTTGCGTGCATTGGTAGGTAGAGCCGTACAGGTTATCAATAGTGGAGACGCTGGTAGGCGTAACCTGAAAACGTACCAGTTGTTTACCGATAATAGTGCCGCTCGCGTCAGAGACCGGCTGGGCGCAGTATACGTCTTTTTCGTAGTTCTGGTCATTAATCTGGGAGGGCGGTTGACCGAAGCTGTCACGAACCGGCACCACAACAATCAGCATCGTATCCGGCTCATATCCGTTCGTGCTTTGGTCAGCCACAGCCACCGCCTGCAGCGGCACAATCAGTAATCCGGTAGTCGATTGACTACCTCCCGTCGCCGAGTGAGTTAAAGATTCCTGAATAGCCTGACTTAACTGATTAGTAATCTGCCGCATCTGGGCAGCAGATTCTTGATTCTCTTTATGGTTATACTGTAGCTGTAAAGAGTTAGCAAAAGCTGAGGTAGCGATCACCGCGACCGCCGCGAAGATAGCGGCTGTCACCAGCAGCTCAATCAGGGTAAAACCGGATTTTCTGTACTGAGGAAGTTTGCGCATCAGTTGGATAGAGTGATAAGAGCGGTGCGGGTAAGAGCAATAGCGGGATTGTGATAGTTCTCAACTTTTACCACTACCAGGAAAGTATGATTACGTAACCCCCGGTCGTAGTTGCCGATACCGGCCGGCGTGTTATAGTAAAAACCGGTACTGTTAGGAAATTGCGGAGCCGCCGAGACACAACTATTTGAAGCCGGATCACATGAGCCGTAATTAATCACTGAGATTGTCCGGATATAAAAGTCCCAATCATCAGTCTGGTCAGTACTGGGAGCTTTACTCGACCCGGAAGTCGGATCGGCCGCGTCAATTACCAGCCGCTTGCCGGCCGCGTTTAAACCGGTACTGTCACGGCTAACCGCCACTACCTCTCCCCCGTTTTCTTGAGCCATCTCTCCTTCCAATGAATCACAAGTGGAACACCCGGCAATTTGAACCGGCGCCGGCACTGAGGTAGCGGTACCTCCATTACACTGAAAGCTGCCGCTTTGGGCGGTACACCACTGCAATTGGATCGGTCCGTTCTGATCCACGGGCGGACAGGCAATAAAGGGACCGTTCGGATTGGCACACTGATTTAAAGGAGCGGCATTCGCTTTAAAGGTACCGGTCACTACCGTATCGCTGGTACTACCAGACGACAAACCAAGGTAGGTAGTAAAAGTGCTCAGAGGTGAGGGCCCAGCTGAGGTAAGAATGGTATCTCTCTGCAGATACATACTCTGGATCACCTCGTCGGCCAGACTGCCCATCTCAATCTGCTGGGTCACAAGGGACGACTGGTTGTAAATCACCCGGTTACTGATAGTGGCGGCAGAAAGCACCACCACCAGAATGACAAGCGCGACCAGCGTTTCAAGCAAGGTGAACCCGGATTGTCGAAAGGATATACGCGGCATGGTCAGTTGAGTGAAATCGGTATACCGATTGGCGGAATGGCGATCGTCAGATTATCCGATCCACCGCAGTCGGCAAAGGTATCGGCTACTACCAGATCCACTTTCAGCCCCTGTCCAAAAGTAGTGGAAGTGAGGATAGTCGAAGTGGCGCCGTCACTGGCAAATATCCGGTTAACCGTACCATGAGCCCGGGTATCGAAGGTTAATTTTACCTCACTACCGGTCATGGTGGAAAGATCCCGACCAGTCGCGTTTAGATTGTACTGAGTAGCGGTAATGGAACAGAGAGCCAGACCGTTCACAGTTAACGCCGCCGGAGGAACGGAGTCAACGGAGTTATAACCTTCACTTAAATGGTTCACCGTGCAGGTAAGCGGCATCCCCTTCCCTCCGGTTATATCCGCTTCGGCGTAGCGGAAAGCCATGTTTAGGTTCAGTGAGTTATTCGACAGGGTCGATGGCGCGCCAGCCTCCTGCTGCGCGTTTTGCATACACTCTAACAGCTGCTGAGCAGCGGCAGTTGTATCCTGCTGATGGATAAGCGCGTTATACCGGGGAATACCGACCACCAGTAATATGGTGATAATCACCAGAACCACCAACAGTTCGACAATAGTAAATCCTGATCGTTTCATGATGCCCATCCATACCACTGCAAAAAGCTGTTCCCAATCCAGAGCGACAGAACCAGGCCGGCCGCTAAAAACGGACCAAAGGGAATCGCGGTCTGCAAGCTCTTTTTACTTAATCCAAGCGCCGCCACGCCGATAATGGCACCAAGCAGAACCGCCGTCAACAGCCCGACCAGAACCAGCGGATAGCCGAGAATCGCCCCAATCGCGCCGGCCACCCAGATATCCCCCTCACCCATTCCGTCTTGATGAAAGAACAGCCGCCAACCGAGCATTACCGCCAGGATAATACCGGCACCGGCCGCCAACCCTTCCAGCATGCTAACCCAGGAGTGCACCCCGGTCAGTGAGAGCACGGCGCCGCCTATGACGCCGCCCGCCACGCAGTACTCCACCGGCACCTCCATCCGGGAGATGTCAATAGCGCTGACCGTCAGGAGCAGCATCAGACTAGCCGCCAGACCGGCCGCCAACAGCCAGCTTCCCCGGTCGATTACCCCGTACCAGAAGGAAAACACGCTCAAGGCTGCCGCCACCGCCTCAACTAGCGGATACTGCCATGAGATCGGTTTTTTGCAGTACCGGCAGCGACCGCCCAATACCGCGAAACTGAGAAGCGGAATCAGATCGTACCAGGCAAGCGGGTGGCGGCACGCCGGACAACGGGAACGGCCGGTAATAATACTGGAACGGTCGTCATCCCGCAAAACCAGGACATTCACAAAAGAACCCAAAGCTAGGCCCAGTAGAACTGCCCACAGGTAGAGAATTGCGGTTGTCATCTTCCCACATTATACGCTATAGTTAGGCTATGGAACAACCTCTTGTTGTAGAAGATATCCGGAAACAGTTTGGCCAGTTCCAAGCGGTAAAAGGCATTTCTTTTCAAGTTAGTCCCGGCGAAGTCGTCGGCATTGTCGGGCCAAACGGCGCCGGAAAAACCACTACTATTAAGCTGATTCTCGGCCTATTGCAGCCGAACAGCGGCCGGATTACCGTTTTCGGGCAGAATATTGACCGTTCGTCGGTTCGGGAACGGATCGGCTACATGCCGGAGACGCCGTCTTTTTACGCCCATCTGGCCGGTCGGGAGCTGTTGCTTTTTGTTGGCGAGTTGTTCGGACTGGGCAAAACGATACGGCGGGAACGGAGCGAAGAGCTACTGGAACGGGTCGGACTGACCGCCGCCGCCAACCGCCAGTTGGGTGATTATTCGAAAGGCATGCTGCAGCGGATCTGCCTGGCCCAGGCCCTAATGAATAAGCCGGAGCTGTTATTTTTGGACGAACCGCTCGACGGACTGGATCCGATCGGCCGGGTCAGGATGAAAGAGGTGCTTCTGGAGATTAAAAGAACCGGCACGGCTATTGTCTTGAATTCGCATATCTTGAGCGATGTGGAAATTATGAGCGACCGGATCGCCATTATGGATCACGGCCGGTTACTGGCTCTAGACACGGTAAAGAAGTTAATTCCGTCCGGAAAGACGCTTGAGGAAGTATTTATTAAAACCGTTGAAAGTAATACCGAAGATGACTGACCGCCCTCTCTTACCAATCTGGGTCATTGCTAAAATCAGCTATAAAGAGGTAATCCGCGACCGGTTGCTGTACGGTATTTTACTGGTTGCCGCGCTCATTACCGCATCTAGCTTTTTTATGGGCACCATCTCATTTAATCAAAACGCCCGGGTACTGCAGAATGTCGGATTGGCTTCCATTCTGAT
>JAGWZN010000068.1 GCA_018968785.1 Patescibacteria group bacterium | reverse complement strand
GAACACCCTCTTTGTGACCGCCGAAGATCTGGCCGGCAACGTCAATTACAATGTATATGCCTCAGTGGATTTTTACGCTTCCACTCCGGCGCCCGGTATCCCCCAGAATGTGGCGGTGACAGACGGTTCCAACCGCGCCCTCAAAGATTATAAGGTCTTCCTAACCTGGAACGCGCCGACCACTACCGGCACCGGCTTTGCCGGCTACGAGATTTACCGCTCCACTGATGGGGTAAACTTTACCTCAGTCGGTACCACCACCGCTACCACCTACGCCGACACCAATCTGCAGTCGGTGTCGTATCAGTACTACGTCAAAGCCAAGGATAACGCTAACCAGTACTCGGCTGCCTCCACCACCCTGACTATTACCCCGACCGGCAAATACACCTCTCCGCCCGTCCTGACCCAAACACCCGGCGCCGTTTCCAAAGCTTATTCCCTCGATGTTTCCTGGCAAACCGATCGCGAGAGCTCCAGTTTTATTGATTACGGCACCAGCAAGAGCGCTATCGGCAAAGAGAACGGCGGCCAGACCACCGGCTCTCTGGAGCAGAATAAAAACCACAGCGTAACCGTCAGCGGTCTGCAAGCCGGCACTCTCTACTACTGGCGGGCGATCTGGGTGGATTCGGACGGCAACCAGGGCCAGAGCGACATTATGAGCTCCCAGACCGGTCCGGCCCCGCTGGTTTCCCAACTTACCTCCAGCAACATTACTCTGACCTCCTTCCTGGTAACCTGGCAGACCAATACGCCGGCCAACTGCTCCATCCTCTACGGTTCCAGCACAGCTTATGGTGGCAGCACCGCGGAAACCGCCGGCCTGTACGCTACCGGCCACTCCTTAAACCTGACCGGACTGAACGACTCCATTCACTACCATTTCCGCACCAACTGTACCGACCAGGACGGCGACCTCTTCTCCTCGGATGACTATCTGCAAACCACCCTGACCAAGCCGGTAATCTCTAATCTGCGCTTTGAAACGGTGCCGGATGCCGCCACCTCTTCCCTGCGCTTTACCTGGACCACCAATGTGCCGACCACCTCGGTCGTTACCTACCAGAATGGGAAGGCCGCGCCTCAGTCGCAGGCCTTGGCCGCCTACACCACCGACCATACGGTAACCGTTTCTAACCTAGCCGATCGCTCGACCTATATTCTGACCGCCGAAGGGGTGGATAAGTACGGCAATACCGCCACCTCGGATCAGAATCGCTTTACCACTCCCAACGATACCCGGCCGCCCAAGATCAGCAATTTGACGGTAGCGGTGAAATCGGTCGGCTTCGGCTCGGTGCAGAAAGCGCAAGTCGTGGTCACCTGGGAAACCGATGAGCCGGGCACCAGCCAGCTGGAGTACGGTCCGGGTATCGCCAGCACCGACTATCCCCAGAAGACCCGGGAAGATATGACCTACACCACCAGCCACGTGGTGATTGCCAGCGACCTGGATCCCTCCAAGATCTACCATCTGCGGGCGGTCTCCCGCGATCAGGCCGGCAACACCGGCGACTCGGAGGACACCACGGTTATTACCGGTCAGACCCAGCAGTCGGTGATTGATATCATTATGAACTCCTTGCAGAACAGTCTGGGCTGGATGTTCAACCTGTTCGGTAGCCACTAAATAGAAAAATGGAACACGAGCACCATAAAATCGTCAAAATCGAAGGGCTGAAGAAGGAGTATCCGCTGGGCGGCGACCGCAGCACCCCGGCCTTGCTGGGAGTGGATCTGGAAATTAACGCCACTGACTTCGCCATTATTTACGGTCCGTCCGGCTGCGGCAAATCCACCCTGCTGCACACCATTGTCGGCCTGGAACCGCCGACTGCCGGTAAGGTGTTGATCAGGGGAACCGATATTTACCATCTGAATGAGGAGAAGCGCTCGGTTTTCCGCTCGCAAAAGTTCGGCATGGTTTACCAGAGCGCCTTTTGGGTAAAAGCACTCTCGGTCTGGGAGAATGTGGCTCTGCCGCTCTTAATTACCGGCCAGCCGGAGAAACGGGCCAAGCGCCAGGCTCTGGACGCCTTGGAAGAGCTGGAGTTGGGACAGTACGCCAATAAGCGGCCGATGCAGCTCTCCGGCGGCGAACAGCAGCGGGTCGGACTGGCCCGGGCGCTAATCAACAACCCTTGGATCGTCGTGGCGGATGAGCCGACCGGCAATCTGGACACCCATAGCGCCGACATGGTCATGGACACCTTTCAGCAGCTAAACAAGAAAAGTAAACGCACCGTCATTATGGTTACCCACAACTTAATCTACCTGCCGATGGCCAATAAGCACGTGGCGATGCGGGACGGCCGGATCACCTCGGTCGGACTGGCCGGCGTCAAGGAAGAGATCCGGCAGGAGTTGGCGGGGGTACTATGAGGAACCTTACTATTGTCAAAATTGCCGCTAAGAATCTGTTTAGCCACCGGCTGCGCAGCACCCTGACCATTGCCGGGGTGATCATCGGCATTGGGGCCATTGTTTTTCTGGTTTCCTTGGGATACGGGCTGGAACAGCTCGTGACTAATCAGGTGGCCAACTTTAACGCCTTCACGGTGGTGGACGTGCCATCGGCCAATCTGACCACCATGAAGCTGGACGATACGGTAAAAAGCAAAATTTTAAATTTCGGCCACGTCAAAAAAGTAGCGCCGGTGATCAACCTGGCCGGCCGGATTAAAAAAAGCAGCAGCGCCTCGGCCACGGAAACGGTAATTACCGGCGCCGAAAGCGATTACTGGCAGATGGCCGACCTGGCCGCCCAGAGCGGCCAGCTGCCAGGCGACGATAATGGCATTACCGTCAACCAGGCGGTACTGACTCTCTTGGGCGAAAACGCCCAAAGCCTGATCGGCCAGACTCTCTCGCTCGACCTGATTATCCCCAAGGAGCTGCTGGCCGATGAAAACAGCGGCAATAAAGCGGTGGCTGGCGTGGCGGTAAAGGTGGTCGGTGTAACCAAAGACAGCAGCCAGCCGGTGGTACTGGTGCCGCTCAAGCTGCTCACCGAGCACGGCGCCGTCAAGTATTCGTCATTTAAAATTAAGGTTGATGACAAGAACAGCGTAACCGGCCTGCGCACCCAACTGCAGGATATCGGCCTCTCCAGCGAGTACGTCGGCGATACGGTTAGTCAGATCTCCCAATTCTTCTCGTTCTTCCGGGCGATTCTGGGCGCCTTTGGCTTGATCGCTCTGGTCGTGGCCGCTCTGGGCGCCTTTAACGTCCTGACGATCAGTCTGCTGGAGCGCATCCGCGAGGTCGGCCTGTTTAAGGCGCTGGGGATGAAAAATAAGGAGATTTACAAGCTGTTCATGGCCGAATCGCTGCTGATTGGCATTACCGGCGGGGTGCTCGGACTGGTCATCGGCGAGCTGCTGGGATTAACAATTAATGATATTTTAACTTATCTGGCCCAGCGCTCCGGCGCCGATACGGTGACCGTCTTTCTGACCCCGGCTTACTTCGCGGTCGCGGTCGCCATTTTTTCCGTGGCCGTCGGTTTTCTGACCGGTTGGTACCCGGCCCGGCGGGCGGTTAAATTAAACCCGTTGGACGCTCTCAGGTACGAGTGAGGTTAGAACCATTGCGTAGCTGGGGAGGAAGGATTTGGGATAGTAAGACTCCCCGAAATATCTAAATTACGGGGAGTCATAGTCACCGAAATACTGACAGTGCCAATCACTGATAGTATGATGTGAGCATGTATATTAACCGTTACCTCAACATTAAGAAAGAGTTGCAGCCAGGGAAAACCCTCGTGCTTTTCGGCCCACGACGGGTTGGCAAGACCACCCTACTCAATAGGTTTTTAGAAAGCACTGACCAGCCGGCTGCTGTATATAAGGGTGATGAGCTTAGTACTCAGCATGCTTTTGAGATGGCGGATATGGCACTTCTTCAGCCGTATATTGGATCAGCTAAGATATTGGCAATCGATGAGGCTCAGGCGATCCCGAACATCGGCCACTCGATTAAAATCGTTAACGATACCATGCCAGAGTTGTCCGTCATCCTGACTAGCTCCTCCTCCTTTGAGCTGGCTGGGCAGATTGGCGAACCACTGACTGGACGTAAAACGACTCATTATCTCTATCCGATAGCGCTTATAGAGTTATTAGCCGATGAAGCGGTGCCTCAGCGAGTTTTTGAGAGTACATTACCGGCGTTGTTAGTGTATGGCATGTACCCGGATGTTTTGACTGCCAAAGCAAATAATAAACGAGCGGAATTCTTACGTGAGCTTATCGATTCTTATCTGCTGAAGGATATTCTGGCCTATCAAGAAATAAAAGGGTCCCGTCTCCTCTTGCAACTATTGACGCTCCTTGCCTATCAAGTCGGCAGTGAAGTCTCTTTGAGTGAACTCGGTACTTCCCTAAACATAGATAAGAAGACGGTTGCCCGCTACCTGGACTTACTGGAAAAATCTTACATCATTTTCCGGCTCGGCGGCTTTAGCCGCAATCTCAGAAGCGAAGTTACCAAGACGGCTAAGTATTTCTTCTATGATGTTGGGGTACGCAACGCCGTTATTAATAACTTTAATCCGCTGGAAACGCGCAATGATCTGGGCGCTCTTTGGGAGAATTTTATGATTGTGGAGCGTCTCAAGATGCGTACTTATACCAAGCTTTACGCCAATCAGTATTTCTGGAGAACCTGGAAGCAGAACGAGATTGATCTGGTTGAGGAACGAGAAGGAAAGTTGTTCGGGTACGAGATGAAGTGGAAAGAGAAAGCAGTTTCGGCTCCGGATGAATGGAAGGAAACATACGGGGATGCGGCCCAATGGCAGCCGATATATCCAGCCAATGCCCTTGCGTTTTTAGGTATTCACCCCCGATGAACCGGAAACTCCAGGATAAAAGTGGCGCCTTGATGCAACCCGG
>JAGWZN010000067.1 GCA_018968785.1 Patescibacteria group bacterium | reverse complement strand
TGGCTGTACAGGGTAGTGGTGATACGTGTTTTTTCCATCCTCCTTACTTAGTACTAAGTAGCACTATGGTAAGGGAAATGAAGAAAATGCGTAAGTCCTGGAATTATAACTTTTAACCTTGATGAATACTTCGGGTACGAAAAGTACCGCGAGTTTATGTGGGAAAAACTATTCTCCGACGTGGATATTAAGCAAGAGAATGTTCATATCCCTGACGGGTTGAACCCGGACTGGAAAAAAACCTGCGCGGAGTACGAGCGATCCATCCGATCCGCCGGCGGCATCGATTTACAGATATTAGGGCTCGGTCCGAATGGGCATATCGGATTTAACGAACCGGGCTCCCCCTTCGATTCGCGCACCCGTTTGGTTGAGTTAAGCGAAGCGACAATCCGGGCCAATGCCTCCGACTTTCCTGATGGCAATCCCGCCACTCACGCTATTACCATGGGTATGGGCACTATTTTGGAAGCGGAGGCTATCCTGCTGCTTGTGACCGGCGACGGTAAGGCGGAAGTTTTACAACAAGCTCTGGAAGGGCCGATAGACGAAAAGATGCCGGCCAGCGCGCTGCGCACCCATCGGAATGTTATTGTTCTGGCTGATAAAGCGGCCGCCCGCCACTTGTCCCGCAAAACCCGCAAGGGTATAGTATAACTAGTTCAAAGGTCATAGTTCCGGCGTAATACGCCTCCATGAACCTCTTCTTTTGGAGAAAAAAGAACGGGTCAACCGCCGATCTCCTGGCTCGGGGTGAAGAAACCGCCGCTTTTTTCACGGCTAAACTGAAAGAGTATAGCGACGAAAAAGAACAGCTCCTCCGGCGGCAGGTAGAGTTATGGCAAATTTTTAATCTCAGTCCGGATTTGGAAAGCGAGTACCGGCAGGTAAGTTCACGCATATCGCTGCTCGCCAATAAAATCCTGTCGACCGAGAAGTATCTAGAAAAACTCAAGCTCGGACTGTACCTGTATAAGGAACAAAATAAGCCGGATACCCTGCGGGACTATCTGGCAATGCGCGGCTCGTTTGAACAGATTGCCGCCTTTTCCACCATCTCTTAGCACTAGTTCTAGTACCCAATCCCCGCCTGTATCTGATCCAGAATAAGCCGCGCCACTATAAAGAAGGCGATACCGATCAGGATGCCGATGATCCGTTGTTTGGCTGCCGTTTTTCCTTTGTCCGTATTGGAGATCATGTACTGAATTCCGGAGTATACCACCATGACCAGCGCCAGAAATTCAATCAGCGGGATTAACTGATTGATAAACACGGTCATGTACTCGGTAAAATTCTTCGGGCAGGTTCCGGCCGGCGGGTTAATTAAAACCCAACTGGTGTTACAGCCGGTCGAGGCGGAACTCGAGGTTGAACTGGCAGGGGTTTTGGGAGCGGTACCTGAGGTGGTAGACGATGAGGAAGCGGCGGCCGGAGGATTGGCGCTCGCCAGCGGCGGATACGCAAGCAGCAGACCAGCCACTACCAAGATGCCGCCCAGCAGTATCGCCCATCGATGCCTGACTTTGTTCATATGTTTATCATATCACGGCCAGGGAGAAACAAAAAAAGTACCGGTTCACTCCCGGTACTTTTTCTGATCGTTGCTCGCTACTTTTGATCGCCGACTTTTATCTGGATCTGCTTCGGCTTGGATGCTTCCGCCTTCGGCAGGGAGATCTTCAGAATGCCGTGGGTAAAGGTTGCCTCGGCCTCTTCCGATTTTACCGCGCAAGGTAGAGTAATAGACTGGGTAAAGCTACCGTACCGTACCTGTTTCTGGTAGTATTCCCGCTTTTCCTCAACCTCTTCTTTCTCACTTTTACCGGTAACGGTAAGAACATCGCCCACTATATTGATAGAGATGCCATCCGGCTTCACGCCGGGAACCGCCAACTCCACGCAGACCGTTTCGGCCGTTTCATAGACATCGGCCGCGACCGGTAGATAGTGGCTGTCATTATATTCTGACCAAGACATCAGATCGTCCCAGATGGACATTGACCGTCGGCTTGGGATTAGTGGTACTACTCTCATATGCTCCTTTCACTTACTTGATTTGATATTTGTATCGTACCAGCCCAATACAAAAATGTCAAGTATACTTTACATTTTTGTATTTTTTGACAATGACTCTTTACAGTCTACCAGCCGCTTCCCGATCCAAAACCAGAATTTTTCGGCCGTAAGAGCATTCAATCACGTTGATCGGGTATCGAGCTTCCGGATACCGCTGGATTTGAAAAACGATCTCCGCTTTCTCCCCTCCGGTCGCCGTTATTACTATGAGTCGAGAGCGGGAGAGCGCTAACGGAGTCAGAGTGATCCGCTCAACCTCCGGCGGTTGACCGGCCGGCACATTTATTACCTCAACCCGCTTGGCAATCACCTCCTCCAGACGGTTCGGAAAGAGAGAGGCCGTATGGCCGTCCGAACCGATACCAAGCAACACCACATCATACACCGGTAATTTGTTTTCTCCGTAATTCCGTAATACTTCGCTATACTTTTTAGCCGCCGTTTCCGCCGGCAGTTCGCCCGCGATCCGGTAAACTGTTGGTCCTTCTCCCGCCTGGTACCGGCTGAGCCAGTTTTCCCTCACCATCCGATAGTTGCTCCACTCATGGTCGGGAGGCACGTTTCGCTCATCGCCGAAAAACAGATCGAGACGCGACCAGGGCAGCGTCATCTCCGAGAGCTGTCGGTACACCGGTTTAAAGGTACTGCCGCCAGCCAGTACCAGGGAAGCACGCGGGCGGCTTTCCAGCGCCTGCCGTATCTGCTCGGCAATCAGATTGGCCACATAGCCGGCTGCCTCCGTAGCCGTTGACTTAATGACGGTATCCATAACGGTTTAGCTCAATAACGAGCCGACAATCTGCCTGGCGCGTTGGTCGTCCAGTTCCTTACGAACATCAAATAGCAGGTTCAGCTTGCTTTTATCCAGCTCATACTGCTTTCTTCCGATAGTCCGGTGCAGTGCCGCCTCATCCTGTTGAACCAGACGCATGAGCCACTCAGCCAAAGCCTTCTCTTTTTCTTCCGGGCTGAGGCTATTCGGTAGCGACGCCAGTTTGGCCTGTAGTGCTTGGCGATACCGATTGATCAGGTACTCTTTCTGTTGACTCATGTCCATCTGCTTGTTTATTTAACGGTTTAAAGGTGATAATTGTCTTCCCGGTCGGATCGATCTGAACGGACATTTCGGTTTGAGCGATCAAGCCGTTATTGGTCTGAACCGGATCGACCCAATGAGGCGGAGACGGCATCTCCGCGTACCGCACTTCCGTCTGGGGATAGCGATCCTTAATCCCGCTCTCAAACCGGCGTATGTCCCCTTCGGCCGCTTTCAGTTCCCGGGCGATCTCTTTCTGACGGAGGGCATAATCCAAGGCAGTGGCGATCTGTTGAATCGTTTCTAGAGAAGAATAGGAAATTTGGATCGGACCGCCGTCTTCTCCGGCCGGATCATGGTAGTCGCCAACAGACTGCTTATTATTATTGCCGCGAGACCTTTCCCGCAAGACCTGTACCAGATAGGAAACCACTCCTTTCATATGCTCAGCTAAAACCGCGGCGCTATCCGTGGAGGTCAGCAAACTGGCTACCGGACGTTCCGGTTTCTGTTCAATCTGTAGTACATCGGATTCTACCGCTACCGGTATCGGCTCGGCGGTTGGTGCGGCCGGGGATTCGGTTGATCCGGTTTGTTGCTCTACCTCAAACTGTGTATACAGCGCCTGAGCATCCGGACTCAGCATCTGTTTTACTTCAGTAGGCAAAGATTCCGGAGAAGACTTAACTGCCGGATTTGGGGATGACTCGGCATTCTCAAGGACTGTTTGGTTCGCCGGCGCGGTAGCAGTTTGGGTTGAAGCCAGCGGTCCGCCTGCTAATTCCATTACTGTCTCAGCGGCCGGCATGGCAACCGGCTCATCGTCACCGATCGGCACTTCCAGTTGGGTCGCCCCATTTGTTACCCCAGAAGGAGCGATGGGCGGATCTGCCGGTAACGGTTCGGCGTCGGGAATATTTACCGGATTTTCCCTAACCGGTGCTGAGATCTGCTCAGGGGTTTCGCTTATAACTGCCGTATCTACCGGCTGATCACTCGGTCGGCTTGCTTCCCATGCCTTTATAAATTTGGGTATGCGAGAATACTCTTCCGCGGCCGTTTGGCGAAGCAATCCACTCTCTGATACTTCCCTTAAACCGGCAAGTGCAGACGTCTCCCTACCCAATGCGAGATATCTATTGCCAAAGCTTTCTGGCGCCGATTCAGCTGAGAGATCAGCAGCTTCTTGAGGAGCAAATAGTCTGTTTAGCTGGTTATCTACAACCGGATCAGAGCTTAGACCTCTATCTTCTACAGATACAGGGCGAGACTCAACGCTACTCGGCTCCGGCGCGCGATACGTATCGGTCGGGGTAAGAGCCTGGAAGTCAAGCGCCGGTACCAGCGCCTGCTCACTACCGGAGGGACCATTGAAAAATTTGGTGGCGGTTTCCCCAAACCCGTCATTTGTCTTAAAGGCGGTAGAAGGGTCGGCAAAAGGAGGAGCTGCCTCAACCGTGGGAGCTGAGAGGGTAGAAGCGCCTATGGTACCGGAGGTTGGAGCGGCATCAAACATATTTTCCTTTGGGAGTGACGCTCTGGGCGCACTCCTCTCCTTTTGCCTTCAGCCTACACCTTTTTTAAGCCGATGAAAAGTGCGGTGTGACCCGGAGCTATGGTTGAATAATTTAGCTTCATTTTGGCAAAGCGGATATGCTCACAACTTTCTCTTCATTCAAGGGGGAAGAAAAAGAATAAGAAAAGGTAGGAATCAAAGCTCAAGGCACTCTCACCGCGGACCGCACCCCGCAATCGCCATAGCGGCTCCCCGGATCAAGCCTGTCCAAGTGGGACTTCCGGTCGCCCCGGATGAAAA
>JAGWZN010000001.1 GCA_018968785.1 Patescibacteria group bacterium | reverse complement strand
TGAGTTCGCCTTAACCGGCGAGGCGGGAGCGGGCGGCCTGATTAAGCGGGTAGTAACCGCGTATGGCGACGACTCGGTTCAGCAGCTCACCGGACTGCATCTAGTGGTGGAAAACGCGTCAATCGTTCTTACCAAACTGCTTGAATGGGGACGAATTGCCGCGTATCTGGAGCAGTCCACCCGGTACATCTATTTTGATCAAAAAGGGCAAGATGGGCGGTACCGGTATCGGTTGCCGGATTTTCCGGCCGAGGTGAAGAAGCGGTACGTAAAGGATATGGATCGCCTGTTTGAGCTGTATTCGGAGGTGGTGCGCGGTCTGACCACCCATGTCCGGCAGAAGTTTCCCGAGCCGACCGATGCCAAGGAGCGGCAGGCCTGGATCGGCGCCACCCGGGCTCAGGCTTGCGATGCGGCCCGGCCGATGCTACCGGCCGCTACCACCGCCACGGTTGGTATTTATATGAGCGCCCAAGCGGTGGAGAGTCTGATTATTCATTTACTATCCGAAGAGTTGCCGGAAGCCCGAACCACCGGCCAAGCGATTCTGACGGAAGCGCGCAAGGTTATTCCGGCCTTTTTAGAACGGGCTGATCTGCCAACAAGGGGCGGCGCCATGACCGCCTTCCGGGCGGCTACCCGGCAAAAGCTTGCTGAACTTGCGGTCAGCAAGCTGCGGTCGCCGGAAGAAGGGACATATCCTGAGGTGCAGCTGCTTGAATACTGGCCGCAAAACGAAACTGATTTGGTGCTGGAGATATTCTTCCAGAGCAGTTCGCTTTCTTTGGATGAGATAAAAGAACAGGTTAAGAAGTGGAGCGTCAAAGAAAAAGAAGACGCGCTTCGGCTGTATACCGGCGAACGGTTTAATCGTCGTCATAAGCCGGGACGCGCGTTTGAAAAGGCTCATTTCGAGTGGGAGATTACGGCTGATTACGGAACATTTCGCGATCTGCAGCGCCATCGGATGCTGGACAGCTTCGAATGGCAGGCGATCGGTCCTTCCTACGGTTACGAGGTGCCGGAGATAGTGAAGGAAGCGGGTTTTGAAGAGCAGTTTCGGGAAGCGTTTGCGATTTCGGAGAAACTGTACTCCTACCTTCAGGAGAAAGGTGAGACCACGCAGGCCCAGTATGGCGTACTGCTCGGATACCGGATGCGGTACCGATTTATTGCCAATGTCCGGGAACTGTTTCATTTCCTCGAGCTGCGTACCAGTCCGCAGGGTCATCCCGGCTATCGGCGCATCTGTAACCAGATGTACGACCGGCTGAAAGAAGTGTATCCGGTGATCGCCGGTACCATGCGGTTTGTTAATCAGGATGAGGACCCCGAGTTGACCCGTATGGCGGCCGAACTGGCAACCCAATATAAACTGGAAAAACTGGACCGGGAAGGTTAGCGTTACCCCTAGATCTCTTCGTAAGCCGTCAGTTTAAAATGGTTCTGTTCGCTAACGATGGTAGTAATCGAACAGTTACCCGGCCAGATAAAACGGTCAGGCGGGTTGGTAGCGATCCGGTGATGAATCGTCCAGATAACGCCGGAATGGGTGCAGATAGCGACCTGTTCGCCCGGATGCTGGTCATGTACCTCATTGAGAAAGGCGCGGATACGCTGCTCCAGCTCTTCCAGCGGCTCGGCATGGGGAATGCGGAACTCGCCGGTGTAGGCGCTATCCGGAAAGTGGTAGCCGGGATGGAGCGGTGCAAGATCAACCGGCGATCGGCCTTCCCAGTCGCCTAAACCGCGCTCCTTTAGATTGTCGGAGATAGTAACCGGCAGATGCAGCTCCCGGCTTAACGGAGCGATCGTGAACCGGCAGCGGGAAAGAGGCGAGGAGTAAAGAGCGGTAATTTTAACCTCGGCTTTGCCGATCTTGCGAGTTAGTTTGGCTATCTGATGACCGGCCTGGTCGGAGAGTGGCACCTCCGTGCTACCGGCATGACGCTGCTCTTTATTCCATACGGTTTGAGCGTGGCGGATGAACAAGAAAGTAGTGGGAGATACGGACTGATCCATACATCTATGCTATCATGAGAAAGATGATTCAGAAAATGATACGGTCGCTGCGCCATATTTTCTTTTTTGTTGTTGTAATCGGCTTGTTATCGGCCGGTTTAGTTGTCTGGGTCAGCCGGATGGTCCATCAGAAAGTGGATCGATATATATATGCCGATCCGACGGAGATTCCGGCTAATCCGGTGGGAATGGTGCTGGGGGCCGAGATTATTAAAAACAGTATTCCCAGCGAAGCGTTAGCCTACCGGCTTTCCGCCGGGGTGACCCTATTCCAAGACGGTAAAGTGAATGTGTTGCTCATGAGCGGTGACGGCCGGAAGCCGGATTATAACGAGGTGGAGGTAATGGCCGGATACGCCGAGAAAGCCGGGGTACCGGCATCGGCGATTCGGGAAGATCCCGCCGGACTGCGGACGTATGATAGCTGTTTACGAGCAAAAGAACAGTTCGGTCTTCATACGTTGACCATTATTACTCAAAAAGACCATCTGTTGCGAGCCGTATACACCTGTAGGCAGTTGGGTGTTGAGGCGATTGGGTTTGTGGCGCCGGACTTTTCCAACGGCTCGCTATTCGATTACACCTATGACGCGTACCTCTTGAGAGAAAAACTGGCCTTGGTCCTGGCCTGGTTTCAGGTCAATGAGGGGGTGGACTGATGGAGGCGGCTGAGAGAATTCGAGCGGCAATTGATATCGCGAAAAAAGATTTACGCTGGTGCTACCGAGAGCGAGGGATCATCTCTGGATCCCGACTGGTGTATTGGAGCTGGGATTCGTTTTTCGCCGGTATGGGCGCATGCAGGATTGGTGATTTTGCCATTGTCAAGCAAAATCTGGAAACTTACCTGGCTCTACAAAACCCAAAAGGGTCAATTCCAAAACGGATTGCCCATCCTTTGTACTGGATGCGGTATATTGGTATACCGCTCAGTCATGATCCGGCGCTGCAGCGGCCGACCTTTCGCAACTCCTACTTGGTGGCGCAAAGTATCGCTCAAGACCCAATCTTGATTATCGCTTTCTGGGATTATATTCAGCAGTCGGGAGATGAACAGTTCGCGCGCGATCACATTGACCAACTGCACCGGGTTATGGAGTTTCTGTCCCGGCAAGTTGACGAGAAGGAGTTGTTAAAGGAGGCAATGGGAGGCGGTTGGGCGGAGAGCGTGCTAAAACGGGGGGCGATATCATTCACCAATATGTGTTATCTGAAAGCGCTCTGGACTATGGAAGAGATGAGTCGTCAGTTCGGAGAAGAGGAAAAAGCTGAATCGTACCGGCAACGGGCCGAACGGGTGCGCGCGTCAATTCAGAAGTGGCTCTGGTCGGATGATGACGGCGGTTACTTTAGTGACTGGTACGGTACCCATCGGCACCATCACTTTGCTACTGATGGAAACCTGCTGGCAGTCTGGTGGGATATTGCCACGCCGCAGCAGGCGGAGAAAATTCAGGAAAAAATTACGGCGCTTGCCCTGGAAGACGAGGTACCGATCCGGCTGGCTTACGACCAGTATGACTTCTGGCGGATCTGTATCTATAACCGGGTCGGCGGGATGAAAGATTACCACGTCGGTTTTTCCTGGACCTGGCTTGGTTGTGTCGACGCGATCGCCAAACAGAAATGCGGGGAACCGGCTTTGGCGGCCAATATCTTAGAACGGATTGCCGATGTAATTGTTCGGGACGGCACAGTGCATGAGATATACAATAAGGGGAAAGCGGTGCGCACGCCTCTCTATAAAAGCGAGAATCCCTGGGCTTGGGGAGCCGGTATTTTTCTGCTGGCCTGCGCCGAGTTGGGGTATAACCTGGAGGAGGTGAAATGATTACATCGGCCGAACTGAAATCGGTGCGGGCGCTCAAGACGAAAAAGGGGCGAGAAGAGCACCAGGCGTTTCTCATTGAAGGAGATAAGATTGTTCAGGATGCGGCTGCAGCCGATTGGGAGATTTCGCGGCTGTTCGTTACCCGGGAAGCAGAAGAAGAGAAGCGAGAATGGCTTGGCCGTCTGGGGCAATCTTATGAGGTTGTGGATAGTCGGACCATGGATTCGATTTCGACGGTGATGACGCCGCCGGGGGTAATCGGGGTAGTTCGGCAGCCGTCCTACCGTCTGAATGACGCGCTTCTCGGGCCGATTATTGTCGCGGTGGCTGGCGTATCCGATCCGGGCAATCTGGGAAGTATCATCCGGACGGCGGACTGGTTTGGAGTAACCGGAATAATCCTCAGCCCGGACGCGGTTGATCCGTACAATGAGAAAGTGGTGCGGGCGGCAATGGGATCGTTATTTCATGTTAAACTGTTCGAAAGTCATGATCTGGAAAGTGATTTAAGACAGGCCAAAGCGGCTGGCTACCATCTTATTGCCGCGGAGGCGCATGGAAGTACCGGTTTAGTCGGTCAGTTTGAACGGTTATGCTTGGTAATGGGAAGCGAAGCCGCCGGCCTGCCACGGGCTATTCAAGAAATTACCGATAGTGTCTACACTATTCCCGGGCGGGGCAAAGCGGAGTCGCTGAATGTCGCCGTAAGTTTTGGTATCATTCTTAATGAACTAGTAACCAGAGCCTATGTCTAAGAGTCAGAAAATCCTCATAAAGCAGTTCGATACCACGCTGCCGCTACCGTGCTACAAAACGACCGGAGCGGCCGCCTTTGACCTTGCCGTTCGTCAGGATGTGGAGATCGCTCCGCACAGTACCGGTATCGTACCGCTGAACGTGGCCATCAAGCCCCCGGACGGCCACTGGGCGTTATTAGCGGCCCGCAGCTCTCTTTGGAAACGCGGATTAATGCTGGCCAACGGATTGGGAATAATGGATCAGGATTACTGTGGAAATGAAGATGAATATAGGGCAGTGGTTTACAACTTCACCGCGGAAGTGGTACGTATAGAAAAGGGTGACCGGATTGCTCAGGTAGTTATTCTTCCGTATGCGCAGTGGCCAATTGAAACGGTTGAAAACCTGGACAGTCCTAGTCGGGGCGGTTTCGGTACCACCGGTATAAAATAGAAAAATAGATACGGAAAGTGAGGCCTCCCCTCATTCTTGCTTTCCTTTCATTCCTAATTATTTGCCATGTATACACCATCAGAACAGATATTGGAACGGTACGCTCAGGTGCTTATTAACTTTGCCTTAAACAGCGGTAAAGGGGTGAAGCGGGGTGAAGTGGTGCTGGTTCAGGTACCGGAGTGCGCCAAGCCGATGTACGTGCCGTTGCGGGATACGGTATTAAAAGCCGGCGCTTACCCGATCATGCAGTATCTGCCGGACGGTGTTCAGGCTGACCGGTACTACAGCCTGGCCTCGCATGACCAATTGATCTTCTTTCCGGAGCAGTATTTCCGCGGCTTGGTTGATCAGTGCGATCACTCCGTGGCCGTAATCGCCGAGTACGATAAGTATGAACTGAAGGAGGTTGATCCGAAAAAAATCCTGGAACGGGCGAATAGCATGAAGCCGTACCGTGAGTGGCGGGATAAAAAAGAAGCGGCCGGGAAATTTACCTGGACGCTTGGCATGTATGGCACTTTGGCCATGGCCAAAGATGCCAAGATGACGTTAGAAGAGTATTGGCAGGAGATCATAGTAGCCTGTTATCTGGATCAGCCGGATCCGATTGCCGCTTGGAGAAAAACCTTTACCGAGATTAAACGGATCCAATCGGCGCTCAATAAGTTGGAGATCGATTATCTACATCTGGAGGCGGATGGGATCGATCTAAAAGTGGGTATCGGACCGAATCGGCGTTGGCTGGGCGGTGGCGGACGGAATATTCCCAGTTTTGAGCTGTTTATTTCTCCCGATTGGCGAAAGACGGAAGGAAAGATTGCTTTTAATCAACCGCTTTACCGGTACGGAAATGTGATTGAGGATATTTCACTTCGCTTCCGGAATGGTCAGGTGGTAGAAGCTACCGCGAAAAAGAATGAAAAATTACTCAAAGAGATGATTGCCAGCGAGAACGCTGATAAGATCGGTGAATTCTCCTTAACCGACAGCCGGTTTTCCCGGATTACTAAAGTGATGGGTGAAACGTTATTTGATGAGAATATGGGCGGCCCGGAAGGTAATACCCATCTGGCGCTCGGCAACGCGTATAAGGACTCTTATCCTGACGTCTCGAGCACAGTAAGCGATAAGCAATGGGACGCAATGGGATACAATGAGTCGCCGGTGCACACCGATATTGTCTCTACCCTGTCCCGTACGGTTACCGCTTTTCTCGCGGACGGCACTAGACAGGTTATTTATGAAAAAGGAAAATTCCTTCTTTAATCCGTTACTCTTCGTGAGGTAGCCAGGCGTGGTGCCAGATCTCTAGTCCGACAATTCCCAGCGCGACCAGGGTGGGGCCTAGGATAATTCCCGCCACGCCAAACTGGGCAACACCCCCTAAAATGCCAAGAAGAATCAGGAAGGGGTGCAGATGGGCGCGCCGTTGGATGAGATGGGGGCCCAGGTAATTATCGTAGAGGATAGCCTGACAGAGAACCCAGGCGACGATACCGATGCCGGCAAAAAAGTTACCAGCGAGAAACTCGTAGATGACGACCGGTATCCAGACCAGAGAAGCGCCAATGGTGGGTATGAGAGAAGATATCCCGTACAACACTCCTAAAAGTACCGGAGCGCTCAGACCGAAGATGTAAAATCCAAGCATAGCCGTTACGCCTTCCAATGAGATAAGAACCAGGTTGCCGCTTACTGCCGCCCATACCACTTCTTTCGCGCGAGTCATAATAAGGTCGGTATCAGATCGGGAGAGCGGACTGAACTTACGGACAATCGGTCGGATCTGCTCATGGCATTGGAGAAGGTAAAAAGTGGTAACCATCGCCAGAAAAATCGTGCCGATGGTGCCGAAAACACTGCCTACAACCCAAGAACTTTTACTACCGATATAGCTGAGCACGGTTAAGATAAGGTCATGCAGGTTAATCTGGCCTATTCCGAGATTGAGCTTATGTACCCCTTGGTTGAGTAAGGTGTTAGCGATACTTAAAGCGTGGGGGGCAGTACTGATCCCGCTCCGGACGATGCCGATTTCACCGATCAGTACGGTAGCAAGTAAGGCTAACGGCCCCAAGACCAGCATTAAAATAGAGATAACAGTGAGGAAGGCTGCCAATGTGGCACTCCGGCTTAACTGGTAAAAAAGCAGGTAAATCGGACGACTGAGCAATGTCAGAATACCTCCTACCAGAACCGGCAGAATAAACGGCTTCAGGAGGAGGTAAAGGCAGTATGTCAGCAGGCTGGCGATAACCAGGCTGGCGAATACGCGGATTAAGTGTGACTGATGATTCTCAGACATGATCAGCCTTGCCCCGGCTGGATTTGAGGTGGAAGAGAATCGGAACGACGGAAGCGACAATAATCAAAGCGACTATGAGAAGTATGTAATGGTCAATATTGGGAATAGAGTTGCCAAGGAAATATCCGGCCAATGTGACCGCGCACACCCAAATAACGCCGCTTACCGCGTTATAAATGGTAAACGTATGGTATCTCATCTCGCCTATACCGGCGACAATCGGCGCGAACGTCCGAACTACCGGAACGAACCGGGCCAGGAAGATCGTCTTTGCTCCGTATTTCTCATAAAAAGTATGAGCTTTGCGTAAATTCTTCTGTTTAAAAAAGCGGGAATCCGGTCTGGAAAAAAGCGCCGGTCCGACTCGTTTGCCGAACCAGTAACCAACCCAGTTTCCCAGAAAGCTGGCAATAGAGGCCAGGAGAATAACAGTTACGACACTGATTTTGCCTTGCGAAGCGAGTAATCCGAGTGGTAGGAGCAGGCTGTCGCCCGGGAGGAAAAAACCGATAAACAGACCGCATTCGGCGAAGATAATAATAAAAATGAAAACGTAGGCTAAAATCGGGCCGGCCCGGAAAATGAGATCAATATAGGACATACGTTTAGTGTATCACACTCGTCGTTTCAGCAGTAGAGATCAACTCCGCCAGTATTGCCTCTACCTCCGATAGGCAGGTTACTCGCATGAGTGAGTTCCGGATTTCTTTGGCACCTTCTACACCTTTGATGTAATCCAACAGATGCTTACGCATCCGCACAAAAGCGGGTTCGGGGAAGAACCTGGCAAAATAGCGGGCGTGCTCAAGCGCCACCTTCAGCCGTTCTGTCCAGGTAGGTATGTAATCTTGAAAAACCCAAGGATTACCCTGGGCCGCCCGGCCAATGAGCGCTCCGGCGGTTTCGTACTGCCGGCACCGTTCTCTTGCCTCGGTAACGGTGCGCACGTCGCCGTTTCCGAGCAGTTTCGTTTCCGTGGATCGGATCATCGCGGCTGCCGTGCCAATCGCCTCCCAATCCGCTTCTCCGGTATATAGCTGTTTCAAAGTCCGACCGTGTAAACTGATAACCGCCGGTTCGGTTTCCAGCAGGGTCGGAATCCAGCGGTCGATGACGGGCCGGTCGTACCCGATCCGCGTTTTTACGGAAACCGGCAGGGGTTGGCGCGGTTCGATCAGTTTCGGTAGAACGGCGATAATCTGATCGGGTAAACCGGTTTGGGAAGGGGTGAGGCCGTTAGCCCATGCCTCGGTTCCGGCTCTGGTTTGACGGACTATCTCCCGCGCGCGATCCGGATCCAGTATGAGCGCCGCGCCACCGCCGTGGCCGGTAACGCTTTTGCTGGGGCAGCCCATATTGATATCAATGCCGTCAAAACCGAGGCAGGAAACAACAACTGCCGCTTTAAAGAAGGCGGATGGGTCGGCGCCAAACAGTTGGGCGACAATCGGCCGCTCAATCGGATCAAACCGGAGCTCTTCTAGCAGCCGTACCGCGCCGGCGGCAATGCCTTCCACGGAAACAAATTCAGTAAAAATAACGTCCGGCTTTCCGTGCCGCGCGGTCAGATAACGGAAAGCGGCATCGGTAACACCGTCCATGGGCGAAAGGCCGATTATCGGCACCGGCAGAGTATTCCAAAATCCTTTTAGCATTGTGTTACAATAGTATGCGAATAACCATTACCTATGAACGCAACCGTTTCCCCTTCCACGACCGCGCCGGCGACTGTATCCGAACAGCGGGTAACCGATTTTTCCGACTTTCAGAGTCCTCACGAGGTTAGCATCGAACGGTTGGTTCAGGCGGTAGATCTCGCGTACCATCATCCGTGGCGGATGATGTGGAGGAGCTTTTGGAGCGGTTTTATGACAGCGATTGGAGCGATGGTTGGCACGGTGATTATCGTGGGGCTGCTCGGGTATATGTTTCACGCGCTCGGTGGGATCGAGCTACTAAGGCCGTCAATCGACAAGCTGCAAAACATGCTTACCCAGTCGACCACATCTCAAACCCAGAAAGTGGACACCATTCTTAATACCAATAAATAATCCGGTATGCAAACCACGACCGCCATTATTTTTGGGGCAACCGGAGATTTGGCTCAGCAGAAGCTGTTTCCTACTCTTTTTCAGCTCATTGTCCGAGAGGAGGTGTCGGAGCGGTTGACCTTGTTGGCAATCGGCCGGCGACCGTACAGTCGCGAGCAGTTTCTCGAGATGGTAAAAGAAAACCTGGAGAAAAAGCGGGTTATTACACCAGAGGAGTGGGAGAAATTCCAACCTCATGTTTTGTACTATCAAATGGATTTCAACCAGCGCGACAGTTACGAGCCGCTCTGCAAATTTCTCGTGGGGGAAGAGGAAAAACGAGGCGGATGCAACCGGTTGTTTTACCTGTCGGTTCCTCCGACGTCATATCAGACTATACTTTCGCATATCCATGCCAGCGGCTTGCACCAGCAAGCGGCGGGACGGTGGCGGAGAATAATCGTGGAGAAACCGTTTGGCACAGACTTAACATCCGCTCGGGAACTGGACGCCCATATTAAGGCGCTTTTTACGGAGGATCAGATTTACCGGATTGATCACTATCTGGGTAAGGAGACGGTACAGAATATCCTGGCGTTTCGTTTTGCCAATGGGATATTTGAACCGCTGTGGAACCGGGAAAATGTCGACCATATTCAAATCACGGTCGCGGAGGAAGAGGGGATTAAAAGCCGGGGAGCGTATTACGATCAGGCCGGCGCTTTTCGCGATCTGATGCAAAGCCATATCTTGCAGCTATTGGCGCTTCTGACAATGGAAAAGCCGGATGATTTTACGTTTGCCGGTCTTTCCGATCAGAAAACTGCTGTCCTGGAAAAAGCGCGGTTCGATCCCGAGCAGACGGTGTTTGGGCAGTACGAAGGTTATCTGGAGGAAGCGAAGGTGGCCGAAGGAAGTCAAACGGAAACCTATGGCATGACCACCTGTTATATTGATGATGATCGATGGCGGGGCGTACCGATTTATCTGAGGACCGGAAAGGGCCTGGCGAAACGGATTTCCGAGATCTCATTGCAATTCAAGAAACCACAACAAGACCTTTTCTCTTATACCACGCCTCGTAAACAAGCCAATGTGCTAACGTTCCGTATCCAGCCGGATGAAGGAATCGCGCTGCGTCTTGGTGTGAAAACGCCGCGCCAGAATATGCAGGTTGAACCAGTGCAGATGGAGTTTTGCTACAGCATGTCTTTTCGAACCGAGCTGCCGGACGCCTATGAGCGCCTGTTTCGGGACGTCTTAATGGGCGACCAGAGCCTCTGTTTGCGGGAAGATAATATCGAAGCCAGTTGGAAGATTGTTGATCGGGTCTTGGAAGCAAAGGCCGATGGCTCGGTGCGCCGGTATCATATCGGCAGTTGGGGGCCGGCAGCGGCCGACCAGATTTTAGAGCGGGAAGGCCGGGAGTGGTTCGCTCATGAAAGCACGGTATGTAACGGAATTGTATTGGAACGGAATAGTAATACGTAAGGAGCTGTATGCAAGTGGGAATTATCGGATTGGGAAGAATGGGTAATGGAGTGGCGACCCGGCTGCTCCATTCCGGGCATCAGGTGGTAGCTTACAACCGTTCTGGCGATAAAACGGAACGATTAGTGGCGGAAACCGGGGCGGTTGGCGCGTTTTCCTTATCGGAGCTGGTGCAGAAATTAGAGAAGCCACGGACGGTTTGGTTGTATCTGCCGGCAGGTGAGGTCACCGATGAGCATATCGCTGAACTGGCGGAACTGTTAGAGGCCGGCGACTGTATTATTGACGGCGGAAACAGCCGTTACACCGAAACTTTAGTCCGGGCGTCCGAACTGGCGAGTAGAGGAATTGAATTTATTGATGTTGGCACCAGTGGCGGCTTAGCTGGCCAGGAGCGGGGGTACTGTCTGATGATTGGCGGCAAAAAAGAAGTGGTTGACCGATACACTCCATTATGGGAAGCCGTGGCAATGGCAGACGGATATAAACGGGTCGGACCAATCGGTGCCGGTCACTATGTGAAAATGGTGCACAACGGTATTGAGTACGGCATGATGCAGGCGTATGGCGAAGGGCTGCATGTGTTAAACGCCAGTCACTTCGGCGCGGAGCTGAATCTGGCCGACGTAACTGCCGTCTGGCAGCGTGGGAGCATTATTACCTCCTATTTGGGAGAATTGCTGGCTGAAGCAATGGCTGAAGACGCGAAGCTGGAGAGCATCGGTCCGAGGATTGATGATAATGGCGAGGGACGATGGACCGTGCAGGAAGCAATTGATTTAGGTGTACCGGTTCCGGTTATCGCCGCCTCGATATTCGTGCGAAGCGCCTCAAAGCAGGAGAACAACTTCTCCAACCGGGTGGTGGCAATCCTGCGTAATAAGTTTGGGGGACATAAAGTAGAAGAGAAGAAGTAAGGAGGGTTATGGCGCGGATGAAAAGTGAGAAAACGGTTCGCGGGTACTTTTACCCGGTGATGGACTGGTGGTTGATGGTATTTTGCCTTCTTTTCCTCCTGTTTCTTATCATCGCCATACCGACCGTCATTTGGCGTGGTAGTATCTGGTGGCATACTCTTCTGTTCATTGTGGCGCTGATCGGTCTGGCTCTGTATGTCATTGACGCGATGTTCTTTACCAAGTACCAACTGCAAGAGAATGGTCTGGCGGTTTATAGCCAGCTGCGGTACTTCTATTTCCCGTATCGGGAGATGAAAAGCATTCAGCCGGGCGGCCTGCTCCATCTATTCTCCTTTGGTCGCCGGAAGCGGTTCGCGCTTTCCAGTAACTGTCTGGCTATCTCTTTAGCTAAAGGCGATTGGCGGGTTATAAGCGTCAGCCCCAGTGATCGGCAAGAATTTTTAAATATCCTGCTGCATAATATCGATCGGGAGCGGTCCAAGCGGGCAACCGTTTCCAGGGAGCAGTGATGACGCGGCTGTATCGATCGGCCTTTATCGTGGGTGGTGCCGGGGTGATCGCGCTTGGATTGATCGCCCAAGTCAGCAGTGTGTTGACACCGGAATTGGCCCGTTATCCGTTGCTGGTGACGCTCTTTGGGAGTTTAGGGGGAGATTTGCTTTTTCTTTCAGCGGTTCTATTTGGTTGGCTGTCACTCCGGAAACGACGGAGAGTCTATACAGTGATTGCCGGTGTTTCTTTGCTTGGGTGGCTGATTGTGGAATTAACCCTTTGGGGAACAGTTTTTCAACTTAGCTTGGCTGGATTGACGGTTGGCGGAAGTATGATACTCTTAGGATGTCTATGAATACCAAGGTTATTATTATTGTGGCGGCGGTGCTGTGCGCGGCGTTAATTGGTGGCGGTATTTACTTCGCGGTGCGGCCGCAGCCGACCGGACCGCGCCAGGTACCGATTAGCGCCAGCTACACTGACCGTGTAAAGGCCGGCGGCTGGACCCGTGGCACTACTCACCCACAAGTAACGGTTGTGGAGTACGGCGATTTCCAGTGTCCGGCATGCTACAACTACTTCCCCATTGTGGAACGGAGTTATGCCGATACGAAGGATATCGCCCAGTTTGTGTTCCGCCAATATCCTCTTCAGCAACATAACAAAGCGATGCAAGCCGCGAAAGCGGCAGAGGCGGCCGGCCGGCAGGGCAAATTTTGGGAAATGTATAACCTTTTGTACACAAAACAGCCGGAATGGGCTGACGATACAACGTTCAGTTTTGGTTCCCGGCTCTCTGATTACGCGGGCAGCCTGGGTCTGAACGCGGATCAGTTTAATGCCGACATGAACGATCCGAGTATTGAAGACGAGATCAGTAAAGACGTGGCAAAGGGTAATCAGGTGCCTCTCACCGGTACTCCCACCATCGTTATTGATGGGACGGTGCTTTCTAATCTGCCCGCTACCAGCGACGCTCTTACCGCGCTCATCCGTCAAGCCGCGCAGCGTGCTACTCCCAGTCCTACCCAATAAAATTGATAGCGCGCTACCGACGATTCGGGTCGCGGAAGCGATTCGGCTTTGCAATACGCTGCTTGATCCGGTTTACCTTTCCGTTGAGGGAGAGGTGGCTAATTTTACGGTCAGTCGTGGCGCCTTTGTCTTTTTCGATCTGAAGGATGAACAGGAAGACGTCAGGATTAGCTGCTTTATTATGGCGAAGGGACTGACGGTTCCCCTGGAAGACGGTATGCGGGTGGTAATAGAAGGTAGGCCTCGGATCCATGCCAAAAGCGGCAAGTTCAGTTTGACGGTTTCTCGCGTTGAGCCGAAAGGCCAGGGAAGCTTGAAACGGGCGTTTGATCTATTGTTGGCCAAGCTGCGGGCGGAAGGGCTGTTCGCGCCGGAACGGAAGCGGAGTATTCCACTGTATCCGACGATGGTGGGGGTGATTTCTTCAGCCGAAGCGGCCGGGTACGGTGATTTTATGAAGATTATCCGCAATAGACTGCCCGGGGCTACTTTTATCTTTACCAATGTGGCGGTACAGGGACGCGACGCGGAGAGCGAAATTTGTGAAGCGTTTCAATATCTCAACTCCCGGTTCACCTTGGATGCCGTGGTTTTAATCCGGGGCGGCGGTAGCATGGAGGATTTGCACGCGTTTAACAGTGAGCGGGTGGCGAGAGCGATTGTCAGCTCCAAGGCGCCGGTGATTGTCGGAATCGGACATGAGCGGGACAGCACCATTGCTGATTTTTGTGCCGATCTGCGGGCGGCTACACCTTCCAATGCCGCCCAACTGCTCCTGCCGACCGTTCAAGAAGTGCGCGACGCGGTTCAGTCCCTGACCGCGCTGGGAAGGCGTCGAACCGATCAGACAGTCCAAGTGAGGCGTCAGGCGGTTCAGTTTAGCATACGATCCAGCCGGCAACGGATAATAGATCTTGTTTCCCGTCAACGCGATCAAGTAAGGGCCGTTCTACGGACGGTAGAGGCGCTGGCTCCGGAACAGACGCTGAAACGGGGGTATAGCATTACTCGCACGGCGACCGGGAAAATAGTACGTAGCGTGTCCCAGGTGCGAAGCGGCGAGCTGATTATTACCCAGATCGCGGACGGCACAATCCATTCAATCAGTAAATAGGACATATGGCGGCATCGTTTTCTTTGCAAGAGGCGATAAAACGGTTGGAAGAGATCGAAAAATACTTTCAATTGCCGGATATTGATCTGGAAGAGGCGATTTCCCGGCATAAAGAAGCATTGAAGGTGGCGAAGGAGATTCTGGAGTACTTGGACAAAGCGGAAAATACCATCAAAGAGATTGACCGGAGCGAGTTTTTAAACGTTTCCCCGTCGAAATCGACTGAGGAAAATAATTCATAATAGGCTCTGGAAGTCATAAGCAAAATATGATACGTATATAAATACTTGTCAGAGATAAAACCCCGGTATAAAATGCTTTCCTAGAAAGGTAACTAAGCTCTCATTATGGGAAAAATCAAATCCGACCCGGCTGATATGTATGGACAAAGTTACAACGGAGATGACGATGAGGGCGTCGAGAAAGAAGAAGAAAAAACGGATGATCCGCTGGGAATGACGCTAACCGATGGCGAGCTGGAGGAACTGTTCTTCTAGAGCCGTTCCAATGATCCCGGTTTTGCCGCCTACTTAAAACACTCTGCAGCTGGACAGAGTGTTTTTTGTTTCATATAATAGGGTTATGAAAATCTACGTCGGATCGGATCATGGCGGTTTTGAACAGAAGAAGTACCTTATTGAACATCTGACCGGTGACGGCCAATCGGTGACCGACTGCGGCAGTTATTCAACCGAGTCGACCGATTATCCGGATTTCGCGGTGGCGGTTGGTCAGCAGGTGGCGGCAGATACCGATAAAGAAACGGTCGGTATTTTGCTCTGCCGTTCCGGTGAAGGCATGGAGATGGCGGCAAACAAAATACCGGGTATTCGGGCGGCGCTTGTATGGCAGCCGACAGTTGCTAAAGAGACGAGAGGGGATAATGACGCCAATATTTTAGTGCTTCCCTCGGATTTTATCGGTAATGAGGAGGCGCTGGAAATTGCCCGGATATTCCTCTCCACACCGTTTTCCGGGGCAGAGCGCCATGTTCGACGGTTAGAAAAGCTACACAATATTGAGCACACCCGATATGAAGACTGAAATCTATCCCGGCATTTTAACCCATACTTTGGAAGAGTATGTCGCTCATCTGGAAACTGTGGAAAACAGCAGCTCGAAATGGGTTCATATTGATTTTGCGGACGGGCAGTTTGTGCCGAATATTACGGTGATGCCGCATGAAATTATGAGTATCTCCACTCGGCTAAGTTTGGAAGCGCATCTGATGACATACCGGCCGGAGCGGTACTTTTCCGACCTGACGGTAGCCGGTGTCAGCCGCGTGCTTATTCACCGGGAAGCGTTTGGTTCAATGGAAGAGTGTGCCGCCGCCATACATGACGCGGGCAACTATTTCTCCGAGGTTGGATTAGTGATTAATCCCGATACTGAAGTTGAGTCATACGCTGATCTGCCAATCCAGGTCGTGCAGTGTATGGGCGTTCACCCCGGTTTTAGCGGTCAACCCTTCTTGGAGTCGGTATACGCTACTATCGAAAAGGTGAAGACGCAGCAGTTAAAAGCGGTCATTGCGGTGGATGGCGGCGTCTCCGAAGATAATATTCGCCAGTTGCAGAAGGCGGGAGTCAGTCGGTTCGTCATGAATTCGCAACTGTTTGTAGCGCAAAATATCACCCAAAGCATACAATACTTTACTCAATTAGTATCAGGAGGAGCATGAAAAAGGTACGGATTGGCATTAACGGATTTGGCCGCATCGGCCGAAACGCATTGAAGGTGGCGTTTGAGCATCGGGACGCCTGTGAGATTGTCGGGCTGAACGATCTGACCAGCACAAAAACATTGGCCCAACTACTGAAGCATGACACTGCCTACGGCGAGTATAAGTATTCGGTAACGTATGACGAGAACAGTATCACGGTTGACGGTCACAAAATCCATGTCTACACCGAAAAAGATCCGGCTATGCTTCCCTGGGGCAAAGCGGATACTGATGTGGTCATTGAATCGACCGGACGGTTTTTGGATAAGGAGACCGCCGGCGCTCACCTCAAAGCCGGCGCGAAGCGGGTTATTATTTCCGCGCCGTCCAAAGGAAACGATCCGGCGCCTACTCATGTTATGGGAGTCAACCCGACCGACGGCGATGCCGAAATTATTAATAACGCTTCCTGTACCACCAACTGTATTACGCCGGTGATGGCGGTGCTTGAGGAGGAGTTCGGAATTGAAAAAGCGCTGATGTCCACCATCCACTCTTATACGCAAAGCCAGATGTTGCAGGACGGGCCGGCAAAGGATATTCGGGAGGCGCGGGCGGCGGCCCAGAACATTGTGCCGACTTCTACCGGTGCCGCCATTGCCACCACGGAGAGTCTCACCATGCTGAAAGGCAAGTTTGACGGTCTCTCCTTCCGGGTGCCGACCATTGTGGTGTCAATTTCCGATATCACGGCCGTGCTCAAAAAGAATGTGACAGTGGAAGAAATCAACGACGCCATGATTGCCGCCAGTAAGAAACCGCGGTTTGCCGGTATTTTAGATGTGAGCGAGGACGAGTTGGTTTCCAGCGATTTTAAGGGAAATAGCCATTCGGCCATTGTCGACCTTTCGCTTACCCGGGTTATCGGCGGTAATTTTGTGAAAGTGGTAGCCTGGTATGATAATGAATGGGGTTACAGCAACCGTCTGGTTGAGCAGGCGATTCTGCTTGGCCAATCAATATAGCGATTCATATTACGGTTAATTGTTGGTAATAAGTTGAGAGAATAAGGGGGGAAGGTGACAATCGAACAGTTGGAACGCCGGGCGCTGGCTATTCGTGAGGATATCATTGTGATGTTGGAGGAAGCCGGCTCCGGTCATCCGGGAGGGGCACTTGGAATGGCTGATATCTACGCGGCTCTTTACTTTGAAGTAATGCGCCACGATCCGAAAAAACCGGAATGGCCAGGCCGGGATCGTTTGATTCTCTCCTGCGGCCACACCTGTCCGGTGCGGTACGCCGCTATGGCCGAGTCCGGTTATTTTCCCCGCAAAGAGCTGTTAACCTTGCGGAAGTTTGGAACCCGGCTGCAGGGCCATCCGCATAATCTGGCAATGCCGGGTCTGGAAACCACGTCCGGTCCGCTTGGCCAAGGTCTTTCGCAAGCGGTTGGGATGGCGCTGGCGGCACGGCTGGATGGGGAAAATCATCGGATTTATTGTGTAACCAGTGACGGCGAACATGATGAGGGTCAGATTTGGGAAGCGGTAATGTTCGCGGCCGCCCGAAAGTTGGACAATCTAACCGTGATTGTGGACCGGAATCGGATTCAAATAGAAGGTGACACGGAAACGGTGATGCCGCTTGATCCCTTTGCCGAAAAGTACCGGGCCTTTAATTGGGAGGTAATTGAAATTGACGGAAATAATATGAAAGAGGTACTGCGCGCTTTTCATCAAGCGAAACAGGTTTCCGGACGCCCGGTTTGCATTATGGCTAACGTGGTGCCGGGCAAAGGGGTGGATTTTATGGAAGGTAATTATAAATGGCATGGGGTGGCGCCAAAACCGGAAGAAGCGGAAAAGGCGTTGGAAGATCTCTGGCTACAAAAAGTAGGGGAACCGGCATGAGCAAAATAGACAAAACCGTACCTATCATCAGTGACTTGGACAAGGCGGAGATGGCCATGTCCCGGGTCGGCTTCGGCGAAGCGTTGCTGGAAGCCGGACGGAAAAATAAGAAGGTTATGGCCTTATGCGCCGATCTGACCGATTCAATTAAAATATCGGCATTTGCCGAGGCTTTTCCGGATCGGTTCGTGCAAACCGGGGTCGCAGAGCAGAATATGATGGGCATTGCCGCCGGCCTGGCGCTTTCGGGAAAAATCCCGTTTGTCGCCAGCTACGCCGTATTTAATCCCGGCCGGAACTGGGATCAACTGCGAGTATCGGTAGCGTACTCGGAAGCCAACGTGAAGATTATCGGCGCCCATGCCGGTATTTCGGTTGGTCCGGATGGCGCAACCCATCAGGCGCTGGAGGATGTCGCCATTACCCGGGTGATTCCCAATTTGGTAGTGATTGTTCCGACCGATATCGTCGAAACGCGCAAGGTGGTGGAGGCGGCAATCGCGCATCACGGCCCGGTCTATATCCGTTTCGGTCGAGATAAAGTTCCCACCGTTACCGTGCCGGAAACTCCGTTTACAATCGGTAAAGCCAATCTGTTGCGGAGTGGAACCGACGTCACAGTCTGCGCTAACGGCCCGCTGGTGTACGAGGCGCTACAGGCGGCAGCCGCGCTGGCCCGAAAGAAAATATCAGTTGAGGTGTTGGCGGTGCCGACGGTGAAGCCGCTGGATGAAGAGACGATTATTGCCTCCGTAAAGAAAACCGGCGCCTTAGTTACCGCTGAAGAAGCGCAGATAAACGGCGGCCTAGGCGGCGCCTTGGCTGAGTTAATTGGTGAAAAGTATCCGGTGCCTTTGCGACGGGTCGGCGTGCGTGACATCTTTGGTGAATCCGGCACCCCGGCCGAGCTGATGGACGCCTACGGACTGCGGGCGAAAGACATTGGGGAAGCGGCAATGGCTGTTATTAAGCGGAAGAGTAAGAAGGGTTAATCGTATGCTTATCTCTCTTTCGACGCTCCTTTCCCGGGCGAAACGACGGAAACAGCCGGTAATCGCGCCGGTGGTCCGGGATATTGAAGTGGCGGAAGCGGTACTTCAAGCGGCGGAAGCGGAGCGGCAGTCGATTCTTTTCGTTCTAGCTGATGATCCGGCCGGCGTTATTCCGCTCTCTTTTCTCTTTAGCTATGTCCGGCAGCGGGCCGCTCATCTGGAAACGGAGATATCTTTACAGCTTCGGGTTCCTATGCAAGAGTCAGCGGTTAAACAGGCGCTTGCTCTGGGCGCCGACTCTCTTTCTCTGGAAATTCATGCCGAAGATGCCAAAATAACTACTGTCCGATTCACGGCTTGGGCGGCTGCCGAAGCCGGTCGGGAAAGAGCGGGAATGATTGGGAATTTGCCGGATGTCACTACCCTGACAAAAACCGAGGCGTTTGTCCGGCAGACCGGCGTGGCGGCACTTACAGTACCAGTTCTGATGCGACACGGCCAGCGGTCATCCGTATCGCCGGTTTTTCTGCGCGATCTGGCGGCCGCGGTTCGAATACCGGTGTTAGCAAGCGATCTGGAAGCGGCGCCTCGCTGGATTAAACCGGCGCTGAAAGCCGGCGTGGCCGGTTTCTATCTGGATGTAAGCCTGGATGAGGCATTTACCGCCGGCGTGCGTACGGCGTTACGAAACCGGTCGCTTCATCGGCCGGGAACGTATCTTACGACCGGGGTTCTGGCGGTTCGGGAAAGTGTCAAACAGTATATCCGTTTAAGCAAGTAAGGAGAAAGTATGTTCGAGACGATATCTATCGGCGATACGATGCAGGACGTGTTTTTGGAGATGACGCCGGAAAACGCCCATTTGCATGAAATCCGTCATGAATGCGAGCAGATCTGTTTTAATTACGCTGATAAGATACCGGTTACATCCAAGCACGACATCGTGGGCGGCAACTCCTCGAACTCCGCTGTCGCCTTTGCCAGGCTTGGGTTTAAGGCGGGGATCTACACGCATGTCGGCGGCGATGACCAGGGACAGCGGATTATTAAAGAGTACCGGAAGAACGGAGTGGCGGATGATTATATTGTCGTCGATCATGACAAAGAGTCGAACTACAGCGTAGTAATCAATTTAAACGCTGAGCGCACTATTTTGATTTATCACATCCACCGCCACTACCTACTTCCGAAGATGCAGCCGGCGAAATGGGTGTATCTCTCATCAATGGGAGAAGGGTTTGAGAATATCCTGCCCGACTTGGTGCATTATGTGAAGGAAAACAAGGTAAACCTGTGTTATCAGCCGGGTACGTTCCAGCTAAAATATGGTTCGGAACGAGTAGCCGATCTTTTGGAGCATACAAAAATCTTCTTTGTGAATAAGGAAGAGGCGGAGTTGTATCTGGGGAAACAGCCAACCGATAATTTCCGGGAACTGCTGGACGGTTTACTGGCGCTGGGAATGGAGATTGCCGTTATTACCGATGGGCCGAAAGGCGCCTATGTTTCAGATGGCCGGGAGTATCTGTACCTGGGGATTATTGAGGAAGCGCCCCGCATTGAGGCAACCGGTGCCGGCGACAGCTTTGCTTCCGGATTTACGGCTGCTTCCGCCCTCGGGCTGCCGATTAGCGAAGCGATGCGCTGGGGTCAGGCTGAGGCCAGTTCGGTGATCCAACAGATTGGACCGCAAGCCGGCCTGTTGTATCGGAAACAGTTGGATCAAATTCTAGCCGATAATCCCGATCTGCGAACCTATCCGCTCAACGCGCACGGTCAACCTGAGAAATAAATTACCGCCATGCCTAGCCAACCGAAAGTTGTTGTCACCCGACCAATCCACGAAGCCGGCTTGAAGATGCTTCAGTCGCGGTACGCTGTCACCGTCCACGCCGACACAATTATGACTCCCACTCAACTCCGAACTTTCGTTAAAGGAGCGGACGCGGTAGTTACCCTGTTAACCGACGCGGTTGACGATACAATGATGGAAGCCGCCGGTTCGCAGTTGAAAGTTATCGCCCAGTACGCGGTTGGTTTTGACAATATCGATCTGGAAGCCGCGAAGCAGCGAGGAATTATTGTGTGCAATACCCCCGGCGCTATCTCCGCGCCGGCAGTAGCCGAACACGCGGTTACCCTGATGTTCGCGACAGCCCGGCATCTGTTACCGGCTGATACGTTTATGCGGCACGGCCGGTATAAGCACTGGGATCCCAATCTGTTCCTAGGTCGTGATTTGGTGGGGAAAACGGTAGGAATACTGGGCAGCGGCCAGATCGGTTCGCAGTTTGCCCGGATCTGCCATAACGGCCTTAGGATGCGGGTGCTGTATTACGATATCTGTCGCAATGAGGCGATTGAGAAGGATCTGGGCGCCACCAAAGTTTCTCTGGAACAACTGCTGGTTACGTCGGATGTGGTATCGATCCATCTGCCACTGAACCGGGAGACCCGTCATCTGCTGGGCAAGGAGGAGTTTCGCCTGATGAAACCGACAGCGGTGCTGATTAATACCGGCCGCGGGCCAATTATTAATGAAAACGCGCTCGTAAAAGCCCTGGCCGATAAGGAGCTGTACGCGGCCGGCTTAGACGTGTTCGAGTTTGAGCCTGAACTGGCGGCCGGGCTGGCTAAGTTGGAAAATGTGGTGGTTACACCGCATATTGGCTCTGCGACGGAGCTAACCCGGCAGGGAATGGCGGAGAGCGTGGCCCGGAATATCCACGCAGTTCTGTCCGGCGAAACGCCAACAAATGTTGTGAGTAAATAGCTACTAGAGCCAAATACGTTGGGTGCTACTCTGTTGAAACCGTTCTACTCTGTTGACAGGTAGGCAGCTCATTAGTAATAATCAAGCCAACAACATAAGTAATTTCCACCGTGTGTGGAAGAAACGGAGTATCGTGGCGTATACGTACAAGAATTCCAAGGGGCAGACGTACTACCTTCATTCGAAGGAAGTAACGTTGAAGGGCGGCCGCAAGCAGGTTATCTACTACTTCTCCCGCACCGAGGATCCCAAATTCTCCTTGGATGCTGTACCAGCTGACCGGGTGGTTTCCGAGAATCCTCGCACCGGCCTCCCACTCCTGAAGAAGAAATAGTCTCGACTCAAACAAAAAAAGGCACCCTCGGGCGCCTTTTTTTGTTTCTCTCCCCTCTTATTTTTGCTATATTGTTTAGTAATGAAACGCTCCGAACTGTTTTTCTCGGTTATTCTTCTTCCGGTAGACTGCCTCGCTCTTTTGGGCGCTTTTGTTTTTTCTTATAATCTGCGCGGCAGCTCTGATCTCATTACCTCCATCACCAACGCTTCCATCGCCGCCCGGTTAAAGTACGATCCGAGCGGCGCGTTGGTATTAACCTATGACCATTACTTAAGATACCTGGGCGTGATTATCCCGGCCATGTTACTGATCTTCGCGTTTTCCGGTCTGTACACCATACGTTCAAACGTTTCCTGGCCAAAGCGAATCGCCCAGATCTTTATCGGGGTATCAATGGGGGAGTTTTTTATTCTTATCTTATTCTTGCTGAAAAAAGACTTTTTCCTGCCTCGCTCTGTGGTGCTGTTAAGCTGGATACTGGGAACGGTGCTGGTACTGTTGGGCCGTTTGCTGGTGCGGGCGCTCCAAAAACAGCTCTATTTGCGGGAAATGGGCATTGTCCGGATGGGAGTAATCGGTAGCGGAAGAGTGGCAAAAGATGTTATGAAACAGCTGGATGGCAATCCGTACACCGCCTATCGGGTAGTGCTGCATATGGAAAATCCATCGGTGGATACCGCGATTGACACGATCCACAAAGCGAACCTGGACGAATTGATTGTGGTGAGTGATCAGTACAATAACGATGAGATGATCCGGTTGCGCGAGTTCTGCCTGGAGTCGGACATCAGCTTCAGTTTTGTGCCGGCGTTATTAACCGCGCTGGAAAGCACGTTCGATGTGCAGACGATCCGCGGATTGCCGATGATCGAGGTACGGCCGACGCCGCTGGAAGGGTGGGGACGGGTTATGAAGCGGGCGTTTGATATCGTGGGAGCTATCTTCTTTATTATCCTTTTCTCTCCGTTTTTCCTGCTTATCACATTGCTCATTAAGCTGACTTCGCCCGGACCGTTAATCTATAAACACCGCCGGATCGGCAAAAACCGGGAGTCGGTTACAATCTGGAAATTTCGCAGTATGAGATGGGAATACTGTACCGGCGTCGGTCATAACGGGGACGACTATTTCCGTAAACTGTTGTCCGATCATCCCGACTTGGAAAAGGAGTGGCGGCAAACACAGAAACTGAAAAACGATCCGCGGGTTAGCGGTATCGGCAAGATCTTACGGAGAACCCATCTTGATGAGCTGCCGCAGTTTTTTAATGTTCTGTTTGGACGGCTCAGCCTGGTCGGTCCCCGGCCGGTTGTGGAAGAAGAAGTGACGCATTTCGGAGAGAAAGCTAATATTCTCTTTACCGTAAAGCCGGGCATAACCGGACCGTGGCAGGTACACGGCGGCAATGATTTGGAGTATACGGAGCGGGTCAAGATGAACGCTCAGTATATCGAGCATTGGAACCTATGGCGCGATATTGTCATCCTTCTGGAAACCGGGTTGCTCCTTTTTAGGCGGGGCGATAGAGGAGCCTACTAATGAAAATTGCCTTGATTCAGGATTGGTTAACCTCATTTGCCGGCGGCGAGCAGACACTGCTAGCGCTCCACGAGATGTATCCGGAGGCGCCGATTTACACCAGTATGTACCGTCCGGAAAACCTGCCGCAATTCGCGAACGCGACAGTAATTACTTCATATTTGCAACGGCTGCCCGGTCCGCTGCGACGGCAACAGATTGCCCTGCCACTAATGCCGGCCGCTTTTGAATCGATTAATCTGAAAGAGTACGATACCGTCATCTCAGTTGGTGGTGGCTTGTCAAAAGGAGTTATTACCTATCCGGGCCAGCGGCACATCTCGTACTGTCATACGCCGATCCGGTATATCTGGAATTTAGGAGGGGACGATCGGACGCAGAACGGGTGGCTACGGCAGGCGGCGGCTCATTACCTTCGCCTATGGGATGTGGATTCCGCCAGCCGGGTAGACCGGTTTATTGCCAATTCCCAGACAGTAGCCGATCGAATCGCTAAGATCTATCGGATGCCGGCTACCGTCGTGTATCCGCCCATTCATACGGATCGGTTTCAGATTTTGCAGGAACCGACTCGCGATTATTTTTTGAGCGTTAACCGGTTGGTGGGGTATAAAAGAGTGGATGTTATCATTGAAGCGTGCAAGAAAGCTAAAGTTACATTAAAGGTGACGGGCGGCGGTCCGGACGAAGGCCGGCTGCGCAAACTGGCCGGCCATGACCCGCATATCGAATTCCTGGGCCGGGTACCGGATAAAGCGCTGCAAGGTCTATATGGAAACGCGCGCGCGTTTATCCAAGCTTCGGAAGAAGATTTCGGTATTGTGCCGGTGGAGGCAATGGCGGCTGGCAGGCCGGTAATCGCCTATGATAAGGGTGGGGTGAGGGAGAGTGTGGTGGCCGGAAAAACCGGGGTGTTTTTCGGCGAGCAGACGGTGGAAAGTTTGACTGCGGTTCTTACCGATTTTTCAGATGATTGGGATAGCGGGGCGATCCGAAAGAGAGCTCTGGAATTTGATGTCGAGGTATTTAAGGAAAAGATGCGAGAAGTTATTGAAAACTAAGGCACAGCTTGTTTTTGTCTGCGTTTAAGCCAAGCCAGCATTCCGACTGCAATGGTAGCAAGTCCGATGCCGGTACCCGCGATATATGTTTCGGTACGGTTTTTTCTTTCAGGCGGGATGGGAGGAGGTGCGCTGTGGCGTTGTTGTGCAACCTCTGCGATTTCCCTTTGCATCCAAGGCCGCATATGTTCCCAGTCCCAAAAACTTACACTAAAATACCCTCCTGTCTCCCGGCCGAACTCACGAATCTCCCCCGGGTACGGTCCGATGGTTTTTCGATTTTCGTATGCCTGGCCGACAGGAATTAGAGGTCTGGCAACCCCATTTTCCTTTTGCCATTTAAGCCATTCACGATAGACTTGTATGACATAGTGACGTACCCATTTTGGGTCGTGGGGCTTATGTCTCATATCTGCCCAGTACATTTGAGGCAAAATAAAATGGGCATTTTGCGCCAATATTTTGTAAGGGAGGGATCCATGTTTGGAGGGAAGGGCGTACGGAGAAAATCCAAAAAGCTTTTGCTGGCAATGCGGACAATGTTCCATATGTTGTTCAATTTCGGTAAACATCGCTTCTAAATGTTGAGGAGCCTCGGGTCCCTCAACCCCGTCTTCCGTATCAAAAACATATCCGGAAATTGCCGGATTATCCAGATATTGCTCAATGATCTCAGCTTCTTTTTTTGGCTGTTTGGCGTGGGTAAAGCCCCAGGCCAGCACCTGGATACGCGCACGGCGAAAGGCTTCTGCCAAGGTTAATGCCTGGGGTATCGGTTCATACGGTTTTGATCCGTCGTTTACCTTTAAAAGAACATGGCCGAGACGGAGTTTTCGCGCTTTTTCAACGAGCGCCGTAATAGCCTTCTTACCTTTAGTGCGGGAAGGGTGGTGAAGCCATACGCCGGCTCCTAGACCGCGTAGTTTAGCGGCTACTTGAACCTCGCTTAAATGACTAGCGGGGGAAACAGTTGGCTGGTGTGCCACGTTTTGGCATCCGGGTAGACTCAAAGGAGTAACGGCAATTAACGCGGCTGTCGCGGATGAAAGAGCGCGAATACGAGAAGGAGAAGTGCACCGTGAATCAGGGGTTGAGGCTATTTGAGCGCGTACTGCTGCTACCGCTTGGTCGTTATCAGGTTTCGTGGGCATTGCTTTGAATTTGCTCACAGGGTGAACCGGAAGCGGTAGCGGGCTTTGGTCTGGATCTGCACTATAACTGAAATTTTCTTTCATAAATAATGAAGATAAATGACTAACAGCTCTTACTATAAGCAGAAACTGCCACGAAATGGTAGTGGTGGCAAAAACTGACCGCACTACACTTTTCACATCTGGTCTCCTCTCCCTGCCGCCCGAATAGCCGCCAGACAGGTGCGGCGGAAGACGGGGGGCGGGTTGGCTAACAAAAGAAGAGCCAGCGAAACGAAAGACAGTTTCGC